>NZ_JBFTZW010000066.1:0-17617 GCF_056406555.1 Arthrobacter sp. P1_B4 | reverse complement strand
GCTGTTGGCGCCCATGTACCCGAACCAGCCATCCAGGCCGTGTGGCTGCTGGCCGATCACCGTGGTGATGGAAGGGACAGAGAACTGTGCCGACGTGGAGCGGGCGTACATGCGGCCATAGTCCGTGGCGTGGGCGAGGAGTGGAGCGGTCATATGAAGACTCTTTCACGGGGGTCAGACAACGATGAAAAGCAAAATGGCCCGCCCCGCTGAGTCAGCGGAACAGACCATTTCGTTAGTGGGCGATACTGGGTTCGAACCAGTGACCTCTTCGGTGTGAACGAAGCGCGCTACCACTGCGCCAATCGCCCTAACGACATTGAATGCTAGCCCACCCGGGCGGATTTTAGAAATCGACCCGTGGGAACCTGGCCGCGGCGGGAATGCGGTCCCAATACTCGCCCGCAACAGGCCCGTGCACGGGCAGTGTCGACCAGCCCTCCACCGGCCGTTCCAGTCGTGCCACTCAGAAGGCCCGGTCAGTAGTCCCGGCGCCGCTTAGGGCCACGACTGGACACCGAGGCTAATTACAGCGCTGTAATTAGCAAAATCCCCTAGAACTCGGGGAAGTAAGGCCATGGAACGCGGTGCAATGGGTCTCGATTTGTAGATTCCCAGAACCTCCTATAGAGTTCTTACTCGTTGGAACGCGAGGAAATGCCGAATGCGGCAAGGAAATGCACACCAACAATGCGGACGTAGCTCAGCTGGTAGAGCACCACCTTGCCAAGGTGGATGTCGCGAGTTCGAATCTCGTCGTCCGCTCGCAGGACACTGTCACGGCAAAGGTTCTTCGGAATCCTGTCTACACGGTGGGTTGGCCGAGAGGCGAGGCAGCGGCCTGCAAAGCCGTATACACGGGTTCGAATCCCGTACCCACCTCGGTGAAAACCCTGGTTTCCGGTTTCGATCGGATGCAAGGGGCGATTGGCGCAGCGGTAGCGCGCTTCCCTGACACGGAAGAGGTCACTGGTTCGATCCCAGTATCGCCCACCAGAGCAAGGCAACTTGCTTGATGCAGTACCACCGGCCCAGCCGGCATGGACTAAATGCGGACGTAGCTCAGCTGGTAGAGCACCACCTTGCCAAGGTGGATGTCGCGAGTTCGAATCTCGTCGTCCGCTCTCTTCATTACAACTCCACTCCGGATCCTTCCGGTTGCGGGCGATTGGCGCAGCGGTAGCGCGCTTCCCTGACACGGAAGAGGTCACTGGTTCGATCCCAGTATCGCCCACCACAAGAGCAGCTCCCCCGGAGCTGCTCTTTTTTGTGTGCTCCTGTTTGTGAACTGCGGGTTTGTGCACTGCGGGTTTGTGTACTGGGGATTGGTGCACTCCGGGCCCTTCTACCCTGTGCACCTGGCCTTCCATCTTTTATCCTCTGGGCGGACACCCTTGGCACCCCCGCCACCTCCCGCTAGGGTAGAAAACGCAAGGAGCGATCTGGCTCCGCGACCGAAGGGAGGTGCCCGTGGGTTTACTTGACGATCTAAAGGGCAAGGCTCAGCAAGTTATTGGTGGCAACGAAGAAGCCATCAAGGACGGCATCGAAAAGGCAGGCGACTTCGTCGACTCCAAGACCGGCGGTAAGCACGCCGGCACGATCGATGCCGTGCAGCGTGGCGCTTCCGACTTCGTGGACAAGGCGAACGACCGGCCGAATTCGGCCCCGGTCGCCGATCAGACTCCCGCAGCCGGTGAGCCCCCCGTAACCGGGGAACCCCGCCAGCCAGGCCTCTGACCCAGATCCGTCAGCGAGGTGCCGGTCCCGCCGAGAGGCGGCGCCGGCACCTCCGGCATTTAACGGCGACTTCAACCAGGCAACGCGGGGTCACTTCGCGCCCATCCGGTGCATCCGGATGGGCCGTAACTGAGCCCGCGTTGGATTTGGCGTTGTACTTGGTGGGAACCGGCGCTAGGACGGTTCGTGGTTTTGGCCCTCGCGGGCCAGCGCGGTCAGCCTGGAGACGGCGCGGAAGTACTTCTTCATGTACCCGCCGGTCATCATTTCCTCGGTGAAGAGCTGGTCGAACGGCACACCACTGGCAAGGATGGGCACGTCCTTGTCGTACAGCCGGTCAGCCAACACCACGAAGCGCAGCGCAACGGCCTGCTCGGTAATCGTGTGCACGTTCTTCCAGACCACGCCCTCGATCCCCTCCAGCAGCTGGCGGTAACGGCTCGGGTGCACGCCGGCCAGGTGGTTGATCAAGGTGCTGAACTCATCGCGGGCCACGGTCTTGCCGTCGAACTCGGCATGCATGTGGTGGGTCAGGTCATCATTGCGCAGCGGCGACGGCGCGGCCGGCAGGCCACGGTGGCGGAAGTCCTCGCCGTCGATCCGCACGACGTCGAACTGGTCCGCCAGCACCTGGATTTCCCGGGCGAAGTCGACGGCGGCGAAGCGCCCGTCCCCGAGGGACCCCGGCAGCGTGTTCGATGTGGCGGCAAGCTTCACGCCGGCGTCGGCGAGTTCGCGCATGAGCCGGGACATGAGCACAGTGTCGCCCGGATCATCGAGCTCAAATTCATCGATGCAGACCAGCTTGTAGTGGCTCAGGGCCTCAACGGTCTTGCGGAAGGACAGCGCACCGACGAGGTTGGTGTATTCGACGAACGTGCCGAAGGCCTTGGGCCCGGGGGCGGCGTGCCACAGCGATGCCAGCAGGTGGGTTTTGCCCACACCGAATCCGCCGTCGAGGTAGATCCCGGCCCGGGAAGTGTCCTTCTTGCCGAAGAGCCGCTTGAACAGCCCGTCGCCGTCGCGTGCGCCCACGCCGGCCGCAAAATGCTGCAGGGCATGGACCGCATGGGCCTGGCTGGGCTGGGCGGGATCGGGCCGGTAGCTGGAAAACGACACCTCACCGAACCGCGGCGATGGATAGAACCCATTGAGGAGTTCATCCACGGAAACTGCCGGTGTGCGGGCGGCGAGCTGTTCGATCTGTACCAAGGTGGTCCGTTCTGCTGGTCTCTTGTCCCCAGCAAGAATACCGGCAAAGCCTGGCCGGCCCGCGTGCGCGGCTGTGGACCCGCGGCCGGCGTGAGGAAGACCACATTTCCCCGTGTGAACCCGGTGGAGCATTGCCACCGGCCCGTGACTAGTGTTGTAACAGGCCTGGCGCGGCGCACGCTTTCCGCGCCCGGCCTCCTGACCGTTCAAGTGAAAGGCCATCGCAATGACCTACCCCGTTGAGCAGAACGAGAAATTCGCCGCCTACGCCCACCCTGACCGCCTGGTGTCCACGGAATGGCTGGCCACCGCGATCGAGGAGGGGGCCCTCGACGGCGGCAATCTCGTGGTGGTCGAATCCGACGAAGACGTCCTGCTGTACGAGACCGGGCACATCCCCGGCGCGGTGAAAATCGACTGGCACACGGACCTGAACGACGAGGTGACCCGCGACTACGTCGACGGCGAAGCCTTCGCCGCGCTGGTCGCGTCCAAGGGCATTTCCCGGGACAGCACGGTGGTCATTTACGGCGACAAGTCGAACTGGTGGGCCGCGTACGCCCTGTGGGTGTTCACGCTCTTCGGCCACGAGGACGTCCGGCTCCTGGACGGCGGCCGGGACAAGTGGATCGCGGAAGGCCGGGCGCTCTCCACCGTCACGACCGTCGCCACCCCCGCCGACTACCCCGTCGTGGAGCGGGACGACGCCCCGATCCGCGCCTTCAAGGATGACGTCCTGGCGCACTTCGGCAAGCCGCTGATCGACGTCCGCTCGACCGAGGAGTACACCGGCCAGCGCACCCACATGCCCGCCTACCCGGAAGAGGGCGCGCTGCGCGGCGGCCACATCCCCACGGCGGCCTCCATCCCCTGGGCCCGTGCGGCGGCCGGCGACGGCACGTACCGGAACCGCGGCGAGCTCGAGGCCCTCTACCTCGGCGAGGCCGGGTTGAACGAAGGCGACGACGTCGTGGCGTACTGCCGGATCGGCGAGCGGTCCAGCCACACCTGGTTTGCGCTGAAGTACCTGCTGGGCTTTGAGACCGTGCGGAACTACGACGGCTCCTGGACCGAATGGGGCAACGCCGTGCGCGTCCCGATCGTCAAGGGTGCCGAACGCGGCGCGGTTCCGGCCGGCCGTTAGCCGCGGTAACCGTGGAGCGGGACCGGTCCCGACAGGGACACAATCGGCGCGCCTGCGTAAGCTGGGAGTGATGAATACTTCAGCCCTCCCCGCCGCACTGGCGGACATTGTCGACGATTTCCAGGCCCTGACCGAAGCAGAGCGACTGCAGCTGCTCCTTGAGTTCTCGCAGGGGCTTCCGGAACTTCCGGAGCGGCTCCGGGATCACCCGGAGCTGCTCGAGCAGGTAGTGGAGTGCCAGACGCCGCTGTTCCTCACCGTCGAGACGGAACAGGCCGACGGCGACGCGCCTGAGCGCGTCCGGCTCTACTTCAAGGCACCCAAGGAGGCCCCGACCACCCGCGGGTTTGCCGGAGTCCTCCACGAAGGCCTCGACGGGCTCAGCGCCGCGGAAATCCTGGCCGTCCCGGACGACATGCCCGAACTGTTGGGCCTCACCCGGGCCATCACTCCCCTGCGCATGCGCGGAATGACCGCCATGCTGGGCCGGATCAAGCGCAAGGTCGTCGCGTCCGGAGACCGCCAGCCGTCGGCGCAGTCCTGACCCTCAGCGCCCGGACAGCCAGAGAACATGGCCCGCAAGCACGCGTCGCAGGGAACTCCGGCCACCGCGGCACTCGCGGCCGCCGGGGTTCCCTTTGTGGCCCACCCCTACACCCATGACCCCGCGGCGGCCAGTTATGGCCTGGAGGCGGCGGAGGTGCTCGGCGTCGACCCTGACCGGGTGTTCAAGACCCTGATGGTCGACGTCGACGGCCGGCTCGCCGTCGGCGTCGTGCCGGTCAGCGGCAGCCTGGACCTCAAGGCGATGGCCGCGGCTTTAGGCGGCAAGAAAGCAGAGATGGCCGATCCGGCCGCGGCGCAGCGGCGGACCGGATACGTTCTCGGCGGCATCTCACCGCTCGGCCAGCGCCAGTCCTCCCCCACGGTGGTGGATGAGAGCGCACTGGCGCTGGAGACCATCCTCGTTTCGGGCGGACGGCGCGGCCTGGACATCGAGCTGGATCCGGCCGAGCTCATTCGGCTCACGGCTGCCCGCACCGCCAGGATCGGGACCCGGCGCGACTGACCCGGCCCCAGATGTCGAGACGACAGGGTGCCGCATTGTTCGTGCACAACACTGCCGTGATCTGTCAGCGAACCGTCAGGGAGCTGTTAACTGGATGCGGCATTGCCGGCCGGAGGCTCCTGGTCGCCGGGATTGGCGCGGGGCGCCAGCTGCTGCCGGAGCCAGGCCGAGACCTGCCGCTCCCAGCGCTCCGGGTCCACGTTCCATTCCTTGGTATGCAGGGCCTTGTCGAAGGGCTCGAAGGTGACCATCTCGGGGTTTTTCTCGGCCAGCGCCGCGGAGGGCCCGTAGGGTACGTACTCGTCGTCCACGCTGTGCACAATGAGGGTCGGCGTCCTCAGCTCTACGGCCCGCGAGACCCAGTCCATCGCTTTGAGGTCGACGGGCGCGGCGAGCCCGGTCAGCCGCCGGCCCAGGCGGTGGCCGAGCATGAGTTGTCCGTAGCGGCCCACGGACGACGGAATCCGGTTCAGCTCCGCGTGGTGGGCCAGCACGTTGACCCAGTTGATCACCGGCGCGTCCAGGACCATGGCCCGGATCAGGTGGCGGTGCCGGGAAAGGTCAGCGGTCTGGAGGCAGATCGCGCCGCCCATCGACCAGCCGAACAAAACCACCTCGCGGGCGCCCTGCTGCACGGCGTAGCCGATGGCGGCCTCGACGTCGCGCCATTCGGTGGAGCCCAGGCCGTACCGCCCGTCGCTGGCTGACGGGGCCAGGCCGTCGTTGCGGTAGGAGATCAGCAGGCTGGACATGCCCAGTTCCCTGGCGGTCCGGACGGCCCGCAGCCCTTCCTGCCGGGTGGCTCCGCGCCCGTGCACCATGATCGCCCACACGTCGGGGGCCACATCCTCCGCCACGGCCGGCGCGGCGCGGACGAGCCAGGCCGGCGCGGTCCCGGCGTCGACGTCGATCAGCACGTCCTCCACCGGAAACCCCAGGGCGGCCGGATCCGGATAGGCCGCACCGCTCCACCAGCCGCGCCGGGCCGTGGCCATGTCCCCGCTGTAGACGTGCTCGACCTCGCGCAGCACGGTGCGTTCGGCCGGGGAGTAGGACAGGATCCGGCCGATCCGCGCGTGACCGCGGCCGCCGTCGAAGAAGAATCCGTACACCCCGTCCACCGTGGCGTCGGGGGTGGCGGCGAAAATGACCCGCAGGGCCCGTCCCTCGCGGATGACGGCCAGCACTTCCTGGTCCTCTGCCCGGAACCGGGCCGGGGTGATGACGCGGCGGGCGAAGTAGAGGGCGAGGGCGGAGGAGCCGGCGGCGAGCACGCCCGCAGCGGCGCTGCCGCCGATGATGCCCCCCACCGCCCACTTGGCACTCCCGGACGTCACGCCGCCGGGGGGTGGTGCGACGGGGAGTGCTGTTCTGCGGGCAGCGGCCTTGCGGGCAGCGGTCTGGCGGAGGTCCGGGCGGAGGCGCAGGGAGGATGCCATGGCACCATTCTTACTGAAGCGCAGCCCAACCACGGCATCGGCGGGGTTTCAGGCGCACGGCCGGGCCGGTACAGACACGCCAGGGTCCCGCGGGACACAACGATGCAGGTCAACACGAGCGCGACTAGGCTGGGGTCATGAGTGATCCAATCGTCATTTTGACAGAAGAGCCCCTCGGTGCGGATGACCGCGTCAATATTGAAACCCTGATTGCCGGCGGTGATGCGCCCCTGCTGATCCTGGTGCCGGCCAACACCGAGCGGCACCTGGTGGTGGATTTCCTGGAAAACCTTTCCATGCTTGAAATCGCCAAGGCCTTCCGTGAACTGACAGCACACTCGGATCCCGCCGGGGAGCGGGCCGAAGCAGCCGACACCCTGGCCGCCTCACTGGCCGCGCTGGCCGGTCTGGGCGGCGGCGTCTCGGGCGAAGTCGTCGAGGGCAAGGCCGTTGACGGCCTGGTTGCCAAGGTCAAGGAACTCAGCGCCGGACAGGCGGTGGTCATCACCCGCCCGCACGCCGTGGCCGACACGTTCCACACCGACTGGGCCACCAAGGCACAGGACAAGCTGGGGCTGCCCGTCCTGCATCTGTACGCCGGTTCGGGATTTATCGGGGACTCCTGAGCGTTATTGAGGCTATGAGTATCTTTAACAGGCCTAAATCCATGCCCTCGGCAGTGCCCGCCACCGAGCCCGCGACCGAACCCGCCGCCGACCCCGCCGCCACGGCCTTTGACCAGACTCCGGCCGGAACGCCCGTCGAAAAGACGGACGCCCAGTGGCGCGAGGAACTGACGCCTGAGGAGTACCGCGTGCTCCGCCAGGCAGGCACCGAGCGGCCGTACACCGGCGAATACTGGGACACCCACACCCGGGGTGTCTACAAGTGCCGGGCCTGCGGCACCGAACTCTTCACCAGCAACGAAAAGTTCGACTCGCACTGCGGCTGGCCGTCCTTCTGGGCGCCGCTCGCCGAGGGCACCGTCCGCTACATCCATGACCGCACCATGGGCATGGACCGGGTGGAAGTCCGCTGCAGCACATGTGATTCCCACCTGGGGCACGTGTTCGACGGCGAGGGCTACGGCACCCCCACGGACCAGCGCTTTTGCATCAACTCGGTTTCCCTGAAGCTGGTTCCCGCGGACGACGCCGGGCAGTAGCCCGCAGCCCTGCCTCTCCTTCCGCTGGAACGGCTTTTCAGAATCACTTGCCACAGACTTTCTTATGCTCGAGGCAATTTTGCATTAGAGTCTCTGCTTGCTTGCTACGCTCGATTTCAGATCCAGCGACACGCTCCACAGCAAACAGAAAGGCGACCGTCGACGATGACCACGACCGCTCTTACCGCCCCCGCCCCGATCACCGCCGGCAACCAGGAATGGCTGCGGCTCAAGGCTGCCGCCACCGCCCTGCGCGCTCTCCAGGTCCAGGACGGATCCGTGCCGGATGCCGAAGCCCACGAAGCCGCGGCCGGCCACGTCGCAACCATCACCACGGCGGTCGCGGCCCTGGCCCCGTCCTTCCCGCACGACACGAACTACCTGGAACTGCTGGTCACCGACTTTGACCGCTGGGCCGATGGCGGCTTCGGGGTCCCGGACTTCCTGGACTCCCTGCAGGCGTTCCAGCCGCAGCAGCACCGGGTCAACGGACTCCAGCACCTGGTCGTGTTCCCGATGTACACCCAGAACGGCAGCAGCAGCCGCCTCGTCGAGGCCGTGCTGATCGAGGTCATCTGGCCGGAATTCATCGGCGGCCTGGAAACCGGCGAATACTCCAACAAGCTCTTCGTCCCGATCCGGTTCCTCGACTTCACCGCAGGCTACGACACCAACTCCGCAGTCCTGTTCCCCGAGACCGTCGCGGTCCGCGAGACCCCGACGTTTACGTGGGGCGCGATCTTCGCCGACCGCGAGGCCGCACGCTTCCGCCGCGTCCTGCGCGCCGCCGCCGAGATCACCTCCCTGCAGCTGCCCGAGGACGCCGCCGGGCTCCTGGAGGACCAGCAGCTGACGCAGGAAACCTTTGTCATGTGGGACCTGATCCACGACCGCACCCACATGCGCGGCGACCTGCCCTTCGACCCGTTCATGATCAAGCAGCGCATGCCGTTCTTCCTCTATTCACTGGAGGAGCTGCGCTGCGACCTCACCGCCTTCCGCGAATCCGTGAAGATCGAGAAGGACGAGGACGCTGACCCGGAGGCCCGCCGGCACGCCAAGCTGGTCCAGTACGCCGTGATCTTCGACCGCATCTTCCGCTTCGCCATTACCGGCACTCGCGTGCGGAACTACGACGGCCTTGGCGGCCAGCTGCTCTTCGCCTGGATGCACCAGCACCACGTCCTGCACTGGACCGACAGCAAACTCAGCATCGACTGGGACGAGGCTGCCGACGTCGTGGTTGAACTCGGCGCGAAGATCGAGGAACTTTACTGGCGCTCGATCGACCGCCCCAAGATGGCCCACTGGCTCGCCGCCTACGAGCTCATCTCCGGCACGGTCACGCCCAACCCGGCCTCGGTCTGGGCCAAGGGTCCGGACGCCCTCCCCCTGGACGGTCCGCCCCGCGGCCTCACGGACCAGGTCCTCGACGACGAGTTCCCGCTCTCCATGTTCTACGAGGCGCTGGAGAAGAAGATGCGTCCCGTCATCGAATCCACTGCCGGCATCACAGGGTCCTCAGACACGGGATCAAAGTCCGGCGACACCCAGGCCCTGAACGCCGGATGAGCGCCGGACGCACTTTGAACGTGCTGGTCACGGGGGGCAGCGGGCCGTCGGGAATCGCGACGGCCCGCGCCCTGCGCGGCGCCGGCCACAGGGTCTTCACGGTCGGATCGGATGCCGCGCGCATCGAGGCAGCCGCCGCCGAGGCCGGCGACGGCGTCACGCCGCTCGCCTGCGACCTCGCCAGCCTGGCCGACGTCCGCGCCCTGCGGGAAAGCATTGCAGGCATGGCCGGACGCGTCGACGGCATTATCCACCTGGTGGGCGGCTGGCGCGGCGCGAAAGGCATCACGGACCAGAGCGACAACGACTGGGACTTCCTGGAACGCAACGCCGTCACGACCCTGCGGAACGTCACACGCGTCTTCTTCGACGACCTCGCTGCCTCGGAGGCCGGACGCTTCGCCATGGTGTCCTCCACGGCGGTAAGCGCCCCGACGGCGGCGGGGGCGAGCTACGCCGCGGCCAAGGCGGCCGCCGAGGCCTGGACGCTGGCGGTCGCTGACGGCTTCCTCCGGGCGCACGCCGCGGGCAACGCCACCGGCACTCCCGGGCAGGACAGCTCGCAACAGGACAACGCCGGGCAGGACAGCGCCGCATTGCGCAGCGCCGCCGTCATTTTCGTGGTGAAAGCCCTCGTTGACGCGCAAATGCGGGCCAAGGCCCCGGACCGCAAATTCCCGGGCTTCACGGACGTGGCTGACCTGGCGGCTGCCGCAGCGGGACTCTTCAACGCTCCTGCCGGCGACCTGAACGGCCAGCGGCTGCTGCTCAGCCGCTGAAACATCCCTGATTCCGCGGCTCGGATCCACAGCCCCAGCGTCTGCGGCACAGGGTCTGGGGCCCCGATCCAGGGCCCGGGCTTAGCCCGGGCGGCCCGACCTCTTAGACTGAAAGCGTGAGCAAAACGATGACCAGCACAGTTGAAACTGTCCCTGCCGGCACTGCGGTGCGGCTCCACGATCCCTCCGTCCGCGGCTTCGCCTCCGACAACTATTCCGGCGTGCACCCGGAAGTTCTCGCGGCTCTGGCCGCCGCCAACGAAGGCCACCAGGTCTCCTACGGTGAGGACGATTACACCGCGCGTCTGCAGCAGCTGATGGAAGAGCACTTCGGCGAAGGCATCGAGTGCTTCCCGGTGTTCAACGGCACCGGAGCCAACGTCCTGTCCCTGCAGTCGCTCCTCCCGCGCTGGGGTGCGGTCATTTGCGCTTCCACCGCCCACATCAACATGGACGAAAACGGTGCACCGGAGCGGATCGGCGGCATCAAGCTGCTGCAGGTCCCCACCACCGACGGCAAGCTCACCCCCGCACTGATCGACCAGGAAGCCTGGGGCTGGGGCGATGAGCACCGCGCCCAGCCGCTGGCCGTGTCCATCACCCAGACCACCGAGCTTGGCACCTGCTACACCCCGGACGAGGTCCGGGGCATCGCCGAGCATGTCCACGCAAAGGGCATGAAGCTGCACATGGACGGTGCCCGGCTGGCCAACGCCGCCGCCCACCTGGGGGTCCCGCTGCGGGCCTTTACCCGTGACGCCGGCGTGGACATCCTCTCCTTCGGCGGCACGAAGAACGGTCTGCTGTTCGGCGAGGTTGTGGTCGCCCTGAACCCGGAGGCCGCACACGGCCTGGTCTACCTGCGCAAGATGAACATGCAGCTGGCCTCCAAGATGCGGTTCATGTCCGCCCAGTTCATTGCCCTCCTCGAGGGTGAGCTGTGGTTGCGCTCGGCCTCGCACGCCAATGCCATGGCCGCCCGGCTGCGCGCCGGCGTCGAGGCGATCCCCGGCGTCGAACTGACCCAGAAGACCGAGTCCAACGGCGTCTTCGCCGTCCTGCCTGCCGGTGTCGCGGACCGGCTGCGCAAGTCCTTCCGCTTCTACGACTGGAACGAGGCGGCCCGCGAGGTCCGCTGGATGTGCTCCTTCGACACCACCGAGGATGACGTTGATTCCTTCATTGCGGCCATCAAGCGCGAGCTCGCCGCTGCCTGAACCATGCACCGCTTCCCCTGCCCGGCGGCGAGCCTGCCGGGCAGGGCTCCGGCCGTTGCATAATCTTCCAAGGTGAGCTCCCTCGATCAGGTTCCGGCAGATTTCCTCTTCGCCCTGGGGACCCTTCGGCAGGCACGGTGCCGCAGCGAGCTGCACCTGGACGAAATTCCGGCCCCGTCCCGGCTGGCGCCGTTCGCGGTGGCCCTGGGCGCGGAAGTGATCGGCCCGGGCGACTCCCCCGCCGGCGGACCGGTCCACGGCCCGGCCGCCGCTGCCCTGGCACGGGCGTCCGGCAGCGACGACATCGAGCTGGCCACTGGCCGCTTCATTCTGCTCCACGATCCCGACGGCTCTGCCGTGTGGGACGGGGAATTCCGGATCGTCACCTACATCCGCGCCCAGCTGGAACCCGAGATGGGCAACGACGAACTCCTGGGGTCCGTGGCGTGGACCTGGCTGGTCGAAGCGCTGGAGAACCATCAGGCCCCGTACCGCTCCGCCGGCGGCACCGCCACCCGCGTGCTCTCGGAGAGCTTTGGAACGTTGTCGGACCGGCCGAATTCAATCGACATTGAGCTCCGGGCCTCCTGGACCCCGGCCACCCCGGACATCACCTCGCACCTGGAGGCGTGGTCGGACATGGTCTGCACCTTCGCCGGACTGCCGCCCCTGCCCGAGGGCGTCACGGCCCTTCCCCGCCGCCCCCGCGGACACGCATGAGGCGCCTGTTCGGCCGCGGTCACGGCTCTATACGCCATGTTGTCGGTAAACTGTAGAGACCATGACCCCTCAGAATCCGGAAATCAGCACGGCCGGCGCCAGTCGCACCACGGCCGAGGCTGCTGACACCACAGCCCACATCACCGTGGAAGGCTTCGACAGCCTGGTCCCTGAAGTGATCGACCTCGACATTCCCCGCGACGGCGTGCCGCTGGTCATTGAAACCCAGTCCGGACTCGAACGCTGCGCCGCGGCTCTCGCCGCCGGCCACGGCCCTGCGGGCGTGGACGCGGAGCGCGCCTCGGGATTCCGCTACGGCCAGCGCGCCTTCCTGGTCCAGATCCGGCGCGAAGGCTCCGGAACCTGGCTGATCGATCCCGAACCTTTCGGTGACCTCAGCATCATCAATGACGCTTTGCGCGGCGTCGAATGGATCCTGCACGCCGCCAGCCAGGACCTGCCCTGCCTGTCCGAACTCGGCATGTGGCCGGACAAACTCTTCGACACCGAGCTCGCCGCCCGCCTGGCCGGGCTGCCCAGGGTGGGCCTCGCCGCCGTCATCGAACAGCTCCTGGGCTTCGGCCTGGCGAAGGAACACTCCGCCGCCGACTGGTCCACCCGGCCCCTGCCGGAACCGTGGCTGCGCTACGCCGCGCTCGACGTCGAAGTCCTGACCGAGCTGCGCGAGGAACTGATTGAGCTGCTCGTGGCGGACGAGAAACTGGAATACGCCGAGCAGGAATTCGCCGCCATCCTCGAAGCCGGACAGGCCCCGCCGCGCGTTGATCCGTGGCGCAAGACCTCCGGACTGCACCAGATCCGGGACCGCCGCCAACTGGCCGCAGTCCGGGAGCTGTGGCTGGAACGCGACTCCCTGGCCCAGAAACGTGACGTCGCCCCCGGCCGGCTGATCCCCGACTCCGCGCTCGTCGCCGCAGCCAAGGCGATGCCCTCCACGGTTCCCCAGCTCCTGGGCACCAAGGGCTTCCACGGCCGCGCCGCGCAGCGGGAAGCCCCCCGCTGGCTGCGCTGCATCGGCGTGGCCCGGGCCCTGGAGGACCTGCCGCCGCTGCACCTGCCCACCAACGCTCCCCCGCCCCCGCGCGTCTGGGCGGACCGGGACCCGGAGGCGGCCGCCAGGCTGGCCACGGCCCGTCCGAAACTCCAGGCCAGGGCCGAGGAACTGAACCTGCCGGTGGAGAACCTGCTGACCCCGGACTATCTTCGGCGGGTCGCCTGGCGTCCACCGGCAGAATGCAGCGAGGAAGGCGTGGCCGAGGAACTGGCGAACCTCGGGGCGCGCCAGTGGCAGATCGAAATCACGGCTCCGCTTATTGCCGAGGCTTTCCTGCACCCCGAGCCGCTGCCAGCGAAGGAACCCAAGGCCGTCGCGGAGGCGCCGTCGGGTTCCACGGTCTAGCAGCTCCTTCCGGGGCCGCTCTTCTCCTCCTTGCAAGCTATGTTACTGGCGAGTAACATGATGCATGATGTCGTTCGGAACCTTCCTGCCTGTGGCAACCCCTGCCACCGGCACGGTTCCGGCACCATGTCTCAATGAGGAGTACGCCGTGAGCCAAGCCCGCACCAGCGGAAAACCCAGCAGCGCAAACCCGAGCAGCGGAAGAAACAGGACCGTGCGCGACGTCGTCTTTGTCGACGGCGTCCGCACCCCGTTCGGCCGCGCCGGCGACAAGGGCATCTACGCCGGCACCCGCGCCGACGACCTCGTGGTCAAGTGCATCCGCGAACTGATGCGCCGCAACCCCTCGCTTCCGGCGGACCGGATCGACGAGGTCGCGATCGCCGCCACCACCCAGACGGGCGACCAGGGCCTGACCATCGGCCGCACCGCCGCCCTGCTGGCCGGGCTCCCCCGCACCGTGCCCGGCTTCGCGATCGACCGCATGTGCGCCGGCGCCATGACCGCCGTCACCACGACGGCGAGCGGCATCGGCTTCGGCGCGTACGACGTCGTAATCGCTGGCGGCGTGGAACACATGGGCAACCACCCGATGGGCGCCGGCGCCGACCCCAATCCGCGCTTCATGTCCGAACGGATCGTGGACCCCGCCGCGCTGAACATGGGCAACACGGCCGAGAACCTGCACGACCGTTTCCCGGCCATCACCAAGGACCGCACCGACGCCTACGCCGTCGCGTCGCAGGACAAACTCGCAGCAGCCTACGCCAACGGCCAGATCCAGCCCGGCCTCGTACCCGTCGCCACGATGAAGCCGGGCCAGGGCTGGACCGTCAACACCGTGGACGAACCCCCGCGCCCCGGGACCTCGCTCGGAGACCTGGCCACGCTTAAGACGCCGTTCCGCGCCCACGGCCGGGTCACGGCGGGGAACGCCGCGGGCCTGAACGACGGCGCCACCGCAGCCCTGCTGGCCTCCGCGGATGCCGCCGAAGAACTCGGGCTGCCGGTCAGGATGCGCCTGGTGAGCTATGCCTTCGCCGGTGTGGAACCCGAGGTCATGGGCATCGGCCCGGTCCCGGCGACCGAGAAGGCGCTCAAGAACGCCGGGCTCGGCATCGGGGACATCGGGCTCTTCGAAATCAATGAGGCCTTCGCCGTCCAGGTCCTGAGCTTCCTGGACCATTTCGGGATCGCCGACGACGACCCGCGCGTCAACCGCTATGGCGGCGCGATCGCCGTCGGGCACCCGCTGGCGTCCTCGGGGGTCCGGCTGATGAACCAGCTGGCCCGGCAGTTCGAGGAGGACCCCTCGGTCCGCTTTGGCATGACCACGATGTGCATCGGCCTGGGCATGGGCGCCACCGTAATCTGGGAGAACCCGCATCACGCGGATTACGGCACCGAAGCACCGGGCATAGAAATGCACAACACAGAAGCACAGCACGCAGAGACCACGATCACCAAGACTGGAGCCACAGCATGAGCGCCGCTGATTTCCGCAAGCTTGCAGACCTCTTCCCGAACGAGACGGTCACCCACTCTTATGTCCAGGACATCGAACTGCCGCCCGTCGACGGTGGGGGGACGACTGATGGCAAAAGCCCCGGCATCTTCGCGCTGGTCACCCTCGACAACGGCCTGGACCACTCCAAGCCCACCACCCTCGGACCCAACACGCTGATCGAACTCGGCACGGTCCTGGAAGGGCTGAAGGAACGCGCGGCCCGGGGCGAGATTGCCGGCGTCGGCGTCACCGGCAAGCCGYACTTCCTCGTGGCCGGCGCCGACCTCTCCACGGTCAAGTCCGTCAGCGGACGCGAACAGGGCCTGTGGATGGCCCAGCTCGGCCACGACGTCTACGCCACCCTGGCGAACCTCGGCGTGCCGAGCTTCGCGTTCATCAACGGCCTGGCCCTGGGCGGCGGCCTGGAGATCGCGCTGCAGTCCACCTACCGCACGGTCTCCACCGGCGCCGGCGCTCTGGCCCTTCCCGAGGCGTTCATCGGACTCATCCCTGGCTGGGGCGGGGTCCACATCCTGCCGCGGCTGATCGGGCCGGAGAACGCCCTCAAGGTCATGATCGAAAACCCGCTGAGCAACAACCGCACGCTCACCGGGCCGCAGGCCTACCAGCTGGGTATGGCGGACGCGATGTTCGAGCCGGCCGACTTTGTGGAACAGTCCCTGGCGTGGGCCGCGAAAGTCATTGCCGGTGCCGTGGCGCCGGAGCGGGCGAACGCCGTGGACCCGTCCGCTCCAGAGGTCGCCGCCCGCTGGGCGGCCGCCGTCGCCAAGGGCCGGGCCTTCGTGGAGGCCAAGACCTCCAACGCTTCCCCGGCGCCCGCCAAGGTCCTGGACGTCATCGAGGCCAACCGCACCCTGACCCAGGCGCAGTCCGCTCAGCTCGAATGCGAGACGCTCGCCGACCTTATGCAGACCGACGAGTTCCGCTCCACTGTGTACGCCTTCCTGGACCTCGTGCAGCGCCGCTCCAAGCGTCCCGCCGGCGCCCCGGACCGCAAGCTCGCGCGCCCGGTGACGAAGATCGGCGTCGTCGGTGCCGGCCTGATGGCCAGCCAGCTCGCCCTGCTCTTCGCCCGCCAGCTCAAGGTGCCCGTGGTGCTCACGGACATCGACCAGGCCCGCGTGGACAAGGGCGTGGGGTACGTCCAAGCCGAGGTGGACAAGCTGCTGGCGAAGGGCCGGATCGGCGCCGACGCCGCGAACCGCACCCGTGCGCTCGTCACGGGATCAGTTTCGAAGGAGGCCTTCGCCGACGCCGACTTCGTCATTGAGGCCGTCTTCGAGGAACTCAACGTCAAGAAGCAGGTCTTCAAGGAAGTCGAGGCGATCGTCTCGGAAGAGTGCATCCTCGCGACCAACACGTCCTCGCTGTCCGTCACCGCGATGGCGGAGGACCTTGGGCACCCCGAGCGCCTGGTCGGCTTCCACTTCTTCAACCCGGTGGCTGTGATGCCGCTGCTGGAGATCGTGCGGGCACCGAAGACCGACGACGCCGTGCTGGCCACCGCGTTCGAGCTCGCCAAGGGGCTCAAGAAGTCGGCGGTGCTGGTCAGGGATGCCGCCGCGTTTGTGGTCAACCGCGTCCTGCTGCGCCTCATGGGTGAAGTCACCGCGGCCTTCGACGAGGGCACGCCCGCGGATGTGGCCGATAACGCGCTGCGGCCGATGGGCCTGCCCATGACGCCGTTTGTGCTCGGCGCCATGGTGGGCCTGCCCGTGGCGCAGCATGTCCAGGAATCGCTGCACGCGGCGTTCGGGGACCGCTTCAGGGTCTCGGCGAACCTGCAGGCGCTGATCGACAACGGTGTGACGTCCATTTGGGCCGCGCAGAACGGCACACCGGTGCCGGGCCCGGACGGCAAGCCGTTCATTCCGGCCGAAACCCTGGCGCTGATGTCCTTTGGCAGCACGCCGTCCACCGGCGAGGAGGTGCTGCGCCGGACGCAGGACGCCCTGGCGGAGGAAATCGGACTGATGCTCGAGGAAGGCGTTGTGGCCGGTCCCGAGGACATTGACCTCTGCATGATCCTCGGCGCGGGCTGGCCGATGTTCCTGGGCGGGATCACCCCGTATCTGGACCGGGTGGGCGCCTCGGAACGGGTCAACGGCAAGAAGTTCCTGGCCCCGGGCGTGGCGTCAGAACCGGCCTAGAGCCAGGGTTCACCGCTACCGCTTTTGTTGGCGCCGCCGCCCGGACTTTGGTCCGGGCGGCGGCGCTGCTTTCGGGAGAGTGTCCGGGCCTCCCGGCGGCGCCATGACGTGGGCAGCCTCGATGTCTGCGGTGTTGAGGTGGAAGGCTGGAACGCGAAAGACCGCGTCTGCGGAATAGATCCTGCCGTCCAGGACCAGGCCCGCGGAAACTCCAAGCAATATACATTGCGCGTCATCCATTGCGCGTTGCATTCCCTGCCCACCCCGCGGCCCCAGTCAGATTTCCCGCAGCCTCCCGCCGCTGAGTTCCAGGACGCGGTGCGCGTTCCTCCGTGCGTAGTCCAGGTCGTGCGTGACCATGACGACGGCGGCGCCCCGCGCGGCGGCGCGGTCGACGGCGCCCTGCAGCGCCTCGAGGCCGTGCCGGTCCAGCCCGACGGTCGGTTCGTCCAGGGCCAACAC
>NZ_JBFTZW010000065.1:0-17776 GCF_056406555.1 Arthrobacter sp. P1_B4 | reverse complement strand
GTCCGGGCCCATGGGCCCGGACGGCTCCGTGACTGAAGAATTGACCCTATAGCCTTGGATTGCCGTGGAATGTTGGGCGAATCGTATGCCGGTGCCGGCTTTAACCGGGGCGCAGCCCGGCGCCCGCGTTGAGTGGCGTGCACCTATTTGAGGGTCCGCAAGAAGTTTTCGACGGCGGATCCGGTAGGCGGCGACGCTCTGTCATCGCCTGCGCCCACCGCGGCCTCTTTTGCGACATGCTCGTGGCGCCCTTTGCCTCCCTGATTTCCCTTCCATGTGTCCGGTGTGGGCCTGGGAGGCTTTGACCCTTTGCAATACGATACGGTTCGTATATATTGGATTTAACGTTAGATGTGAGGAGTCTGACCCTGATCTGTCCCTGCCCGTGGAGCCAGCCCGTTAGGGAAGCTGTCCACACTGAGAGGAAACATCATCGTGAAAACCGCCATCGCGCCGAATGACGCGGTCGTCGTCGCCTACCGCAGGACACCGATCGGCCGTGCCCGCAAGGGATCGCTGGCCGGTGAGCGCCCGGAAGACCTCGCGCTGGCAGCCATCCGGGGAGCGCTCTCGGCAGTTCCGCAGGTTGACTCCGCCGAGTTTGCGGATGCCTACGTGGGTTGCGCAGTACCGCAGGGCGCGCAGGGCGACAACATTGGCCGCCGTGTCATGGTTCTTGCAGGGATGGACAGCGTCCCGGCGGTCACGGTGAACCGCTTCTGCGCCTCCTCGTTGCAGGCCACCGCGATGGCGGCCCAGGCCGTGCGGGCGGGCGACGGGGACGCGTTCCTGGTTGCGGGCGTCGAATCGACCACCTCGACACCGCCCGTGGTTGAATCACCCCACCCCGCCTTTGCGGACGCAGCATGGCGTGCCGATGGCATCTTCGAATCCGGCCAGCCGTGGGCCGACCCCCGGGATCACGGGGACTTGCCCGATGTGTACCTCTCTATGGGCAAGACCGCCGAGTTTGTGGCCCGTCAAACCGGCACCACGCGCCGCGACCAGGACGAATGGGCTCTGGAGTCCCAGCTCCGGGCGGAAAGGGCGATGGAGTCCGGGTACTTCGCGCGCGAGATCGTGCCGGTGGCCACGGCTGCCGGCACGGTGGTGCGCGCCGATGAAGGCCTGCGTCCGGGCACCACGCTGGAGGCCCTCTCGGGCCTCAACGCAGTGTTCCACGAGTCCGGAACCGTCACCGCGGGCAACGCCAGCCCGCTCAACGACGGCGCGTCAGCCTTGGTGGTGATGAGCGCCCGGCGCGCGGGCGAGCTGGGGTTGAAGCCGCTGGCCCGCATCCTGGGCAGTGCCGCAAGCGGCCTCTCGCCGGAAATCATGGGGCTGGGTCCGGTGGACGCATCCCGCCGCCTGCTGGATCGTTTGGGCCTGTCGATCGGTGACATCGACATCGTCGAGCTGAACGAGGCCTTTGCCGCCCAAGTGGTTCCCGTGGTGCGGAAGCTGGGCGTAGATCCCGAGCGGGTCAACCCGTTTGGCGGGGCGATCGCCTTGGGCCACCCCTTCGGTGCGACCGGCGTGCGGCTGGTCGGAACGCTCATCAACGGACTGCAAACCACGGACGGATCCCTCGGCCTGGCGACGCTCTGCGTGGGCGGCGGCCAGGGCATGGCGATGGTAGTGGAGAGGTTGTCGTGAACCAGCCAGCGATCATTGCCGACCCGGCCCGCTCGATGCTGGCCGCCGACCGGAGCCTGGAAGGGCTCGGCATCCAGGTGTTGCGCGCCAGCGAGGGCCGTGCCACGGCCGTCCTCCGGGTCACGCCCGAAATGGCCAACGGGCACGGGATTGCCCACGGTGGATTGGTCTTCGCGCTGGCAGACACCGCGTTCGCTATGGCCGCAAACACATTCGGCGCCGGAATCGCGACCGCCGAGGCTTCCATCTCCTACATTTCCCCGGCCTGCATCTCGGAGGAGCTGGTCGCCTCCGCTGAAGTGACCTTTCACGAGGGCCGCCGGATGATAGTGGATGTGGTGGTGCGGGCGGGGGAGCGGACTGTCGCCATCTACCGCGGAACGGGCAGGGCGCTGCGCCCGGCGGACTGAGGCTCCTTGAACAGCTGCCGATGTGGGGCGGCAAGACATGCGTGTGTGCCCGGGCTCCAAGTCGGAGTCCGGGCACACACGTATTTGTACCAAGGTTGCCGCGCCGGCTCCCGCCACGGGTGGGGCCGGCGCGGCGCAGGTGTCAGCTCTTGGATGCCTTCGGGCCGGCGGTCGCCAGTTTGTCGGCGATGCCCATGAGGACCGGTGACCCCGTCGCAGCGATCAGTAGGCCCTGGACTGGACGCTTAAGCTTTACCGATACAGGTTCCTTGGCCCCCGCAAGGACCGCTTCGCGTCCCATGGCCGGGTTCTTGTGGCACCGGACCGGCACATTGAAGATCAGGCGGCGCAGGCATGAGTTGTCGTGGTCGCACCACACGATCTCATCCTGTCGTCCCTGGAGGACCTTGTTGGGGAACTCCGGATCGGCCAGCATTTGCCGCGCCAGCATGATTCCGTCCGCGAACCCGGCGGTGATGGCGTCTGCACACTGTTGCGGGTCGAAGGTGCTGCTGAGGAGCAACGGGACCTCGGGCATGGCGGTGCGGAATGCTTGCGGCTCGCCGTGCTCCAGGATGGCGCCCGAAAAGGAGGTGACGTTATTGTCCATCGACTCGTAGTTCGCATCGCTCAGGGCGATATAGCCAACCCCTTCCTTTTCAATGATCGACGCAACTTCGGCGAACCCCTGGGGTCCCTGACCATCGGGAAGGTGGTCGTTGGTGCTCATTCTGAGGCCCACCGGATAGTCGGTTCCGACTTCGGCCCGGATCGCCCGAATCGTGTCCGTGAGGATGCGGGCGCGGTTTTCGGCACTCCCGCCGTATTCGTCCGTCCTCCAGTTGGTGCGCGGTGAGAGGAAGGAGGAATAGAGGTAGCGCATGTGCGCGCCCAGCTCGATGCCGTCGAAGCCGGCCGCCTTTGCTCGCCGTACGGCGGCGACGGCCTGTTCCTGGACCTCGAGGATTTCCTCCTTGGTGATCTCCTCCGGCGTCGGGTTCGTTCGACCGCCGGGAATGTAGAAACCGTGAGGCAGGCGGGGTGCGGCCATGCGGACGGGCTTCGGGCTCGCGGCCCTTGTGGGCCGGCCGTCGCCCGGCACGCCCATGGCGCCGAAGCTCGGGAAGATCTGGGCGAAGATGGGTACATCGTGCTCGTGCACGGCATCGACCATGCGCCGCAGCCCCGGAATGAACTCGTCCCGGTCGAAGCGCATCAAGGGCTGGAACGGCGCCTCCTGGTTCCCGCGCTCGGTGGCCACGCCGCCACCGATGATCAGCAGCCCAGCGCCGCCGCGTGCCCGCGTGGTGAGGAACGCGATGGTCTGATCGCTGGGATGGCCGTCCTTTGTCGGCTGGAGGACGGCCATGGGGCTAAGCACATAGCGGTTCTTGATCGTCAGGCCGTCGATTTTCCAGGGGCTGGAAAGCACTTCGGCGACAGTTGCTGTCTCGGGGGACATTTATTCTCCTTGGTTTTCAGTTGGACCAGGATGAAATGACTCATCCAAAATTGGCATCCGACTCGGCTCGTATCGTGACCGCGCGTCGCAGGGGACCGCCGGATGTAGGGGACCCGGACCAGGCCTCAGAACCTGTCGCGGACGTGGCGTTCCCGGCCGTAGAGCGAGACCACAGCAAGGATGATGACGCCGAAGACGATGCGGCTCTGGGCTTCCGTCAGCCCATTGCTGACGATGATCGTGGACAGGAGGGTGAGAGTGAGTGCGCCCAGCAGCGTGCGGGTGTAGCTGCCGCGAATCGAGCCGAAGATCGACCCGCCGACGAGGACCGCGGCCAGACCAGAGAACAGGTAGGGTTCCCCGATGGTTTGCGACCATCCCGCGCCGAAGGATGCAATGAAGACGCCGGCAACCCCGGCCAGGGCTCCGGAGGCCGCAAAGACCATGGTCCACACGGCAGCGGTCCGGACCCTGGCCAATCGTGCGGCCCGGAAATTGATTCCCGTCGCGTAGAAGCGACGCCCCGCCGCGGTGCGATTGAGGAAAAGCCACATTCCCGCCCCGCAGAGAAGCACGATCAGGATGATCGGGGGGACCGGCAGGCCAAGGGTGGTCCCCCTTAGGCTGGCCAGGGAACGCAGCGCCTCCGGCGGGGCGGAGGAATAGTCGCCGTCGGCGAGGAACAGGGTCGCGCCCGTGATGGCCGCGCCGGTGCCCAGCGTGACGACTAGTGGCTGGACCGCGAAGCGGTGGCAGATCCAGCCGATCAGGGCGCCGATGCCGCCGCAGGCCAGAACTGTGATCAGCAGGGCTACGACCGGAGGGACCCCGAGCTTGCCCGCGACGTTCGCCGCCATGAAGGCACCGAAAAGGATGTAGCCCGGTGCCGCCAGGTCAAGTCCGCCCAGGATCACCACAAGCGTCTGGCCCATGGCTGCCAGGGCCAGCAGGGACGTGATGACCAGTATCGACGTGATTGACCTGGGGTTCGCGATGGCCGGAATGGTGATCACCAGCCAGGCTGCCAAGGCCGCCACGACGAGTACCTGGAGGGCCGGTACCTCGAAGGCCCAGGCCCTGAACGTGGTCCAGGGCCTGGGCCGGACCGTTGGTGCCTGGGTTCTTGGTGCGGGGGGCACGGTGTCACTGCTCATGATGCGTTCCTCTTCAAACGGGGGGCCAGCAGCGTCGCGCCCATCACGACGCCAACGACGAGGACGGCGCCGTAGGCAAATTGGACGAGGCTGGGTGCCACGCCCGAGGCCGTGAGCAACTGCTGCAGCAGATAAATGGAGACCGCCCCGAAGAGGGCCCCCAACAGCCCGCCGCGGCCGCCGGCCAGGCTCGTCCCGCCCAGCACGGCCGCGGCGAGCCCCAGCAGGGCATAGGTGGAGGCGAGCGAAGACTGCGATGACTGCACGATTGCCGTCAGGGCGATTCCCGCGATGCCGGCGAACAGGCCGCCGAGGGTGTAGGCCAGGATCCGGATTGCCGTGATGTTCACGCCGGAACCGTACGCTGAAACATCACTCGCGCCGGTCGCGAGGAGATTGCTGACGAAGGCCGTGCGGTGCAGGGCGAACCAGATCAGCCCGGCGACGCCGATGGTCAGGAGAGCGCCCGGGACGATGCCGATGCCCCCGGCGAAGACCTCCGTCCAATTGTTCGGGGCGGCCACCGGATTCTGGGCGATGGTCAGCGACAGGCCAACGAGCAGGAACARCATCCCGGTGGTTGCGACCACCGGATGCAGGCGCACGACGGCGACCAGGATTCCGTTCAGGGCTCCGATCCCGGCGGCCACCGCCAGGATGATGGGTCCCGCGAGATGCCAGTTGCCCAGTCCCGCGGGAATGAGGACGGCGACGAACAGACAGTTGATGAAGGTGGCCAGGGGACCGACGGAAATGTCAATGCCGCCGGCGAGGATCGAGGGCGTGGAGGCGAATCCCACCAGCACGAACGGCGCCAGTGTGGCCAGGGTGCCGGGGAGACGCTCGGGGGAGAGGAAGGACGGTGAAACGATCAGGTTCAACACCAGCAGCACCAGTGCGAGCAGCAAGGCAAAGGCGAAAGGCCAGCGCTGGAACAGGGGGAAGACGCGGTTCATGTATGCACCTCTGATTTCTGGCCGAAGTATGCGGCGACGATGGACTCGGTGGAAAGCTTGGAATGGGGGATCTCGGCAAACACTGATTGGTCGCGGAAGACCAGGACGCGGTCTGCGAGGTCAACGAGTTCGTCGACCTCGCTGGAGAGGACCACGACGCTCATGCCTTCGGCACTGAGCCGGTGCAGAATTGCGTAGATCTCCCGCTTGGTCCCGATATCGACCCCTCGGGTGGGGTCGTTAAGCAGCAGGACCTTGGGGTCCGTGGCAAGCCAGCGGGCCAGCAGCACCTTCTGTTGGTTACCGCCGGACAGGGTTGAAATTGCATCCTGCGCTGCACCGAAGCGCAGGGACAAGGTCCGGGCGAACGCATCGAACCGGCGGCCAATGCTGCGGGTATCCAGCAACCCGCCGCGGCGGTCCTTGGCCAGGGTCGGGAGCGCGAAGTTCTCGCGGATCGACATGGACTCGAACAGCGACTCGCCACGACGTTCGCGCGGCAGGTAGGCGACCCCCAGGGCATCCCCGTTGCGCTCGGTAAGCTCTGCGGCGCCCTCGGGCCGGATGCGAACAACACTGCCAGGCCCGGCAGCCACGCCGGCCAGGCGTTTGATGAAGTGGTCCTGTCCGTGGCCTTCTAGCCCGGCAAGGCCCACGACTTCGCCGGCGCGCAGCTCGAAGTCGATGGGTGCCGAGGCCGACGCCAGGCGGACGGCGGATCCCCGAAGGCTGACGTCCCCGGGGTCGTGCGGTTGCCGCCGGGCCTCGTCGTGGCCGGAGTTTCCGGTCATGTCCGCGATCAACCGGTCGACGGACAGGTCCGAACGTTCGACGGTGGACACGCTCCGGCCAGACCTCAGAACGGTGACCCGGTCCGAGATCTCCGCGACCTCGTCCATCCGGTGCGAGATAAACAGGATGGCGGTTCCCCCGGCCGCGAGTCGGCGCAGCTCGACGAAGAGCCGGTCACGGGACCTGACGTCCAGGGAAGCCGTTGACTCATCAAGGATGAGCACCTTGGGCTTTCGCACGAGCGCCCGCGCAATGCAGATGGACTGTCGCTCGGAGAGCGAGAGTTGGCCGGCGGGAAGATCGAGGGGTACCTCACCGGCGATACGCGAGAGGACATCCTGCGCGATCGATTGCTGCTCGGCGCGGCCCAGCCGGCGACGGAGCGTCCCGTGGGACCCGAGCCAGACATTCTCGAGGACCGACTGATTCCCCGCGGTGAGGACCTCTTGGAACACCGCCGCAATCCCCAGGTCCATGGCCTGTCGTGGCGATCGGCTATTAACGGGGACGCCGTCCAATGTGATGGAGCCGGTGTCCGGACGGTGCACCCCACCCAGGATCTTTACGAGCGTGCTCTTCCCTGAGCCGTTTTCGCCCAGGAGCGTGTGGATCTCGCCCGGCCGGAGATGGAGGTCACCGTCGATAACGGCGCGCGTGGCACCGAACCGCTTGCTCACCCCGGCGAGCATCAGGCCGGATGGTTGGTTGTTCACGGCGAATCTCCTTTGAATGGCCGATAAATGTGTCGCAGGTCATATTCGAAACTAGACGAATCGTACCGCATGCGCTTACTGTGATGCCATACGATACGCATCGTTTTATACGGCAGGAGATAAACCATGAAGAAGACGATCTTTTTCCCCAGCTTCCCGACGGTCGGCGCCGCGATTCTGGGGGCCGGCGCCCTCGTCCTGACGGGCTGTTCGGCATCGGCGCCGGCGGCCCCGGGCTCCTCCGGAGCGGCAACCCTCGCCAAGGTGTCGCCCGCGGCAGCTGGGACCTGCGGATCGCTGCCCACGGATGCAGCGAACGATCCGAACGGCCTGCTGTCCGGTTTACCGAAGGAGATCGCCGCGGGCTACAACCTCTACCCCTACGAGATCCGGAAGTCGGCATGGGCCGACTACAAGTCGAAGAAGACTGACGGTTTCACGGCCGCGATCGTTGGCATGCCACCTGCCAGTCCCTTCATTGCCTCCATGTCGGCGGCCATCCGCACGAGCCTGAAGGCCGATGGAGTCAAGATTGTCGGCGACTTCGCCCCGGATGACCCCTCGAACGTGCCCCTGCAGCTCCAGCAATTCAACGAAGCGCTTTCGCTCAAGCCGGACGTGATCATCTACACCGCCATTGCACCGGAGCCTTCCGTGAAGCTGGCCAAGGCCGCCCATGACGCCGGCATCCCGCTGGTCGCCGCCCAGGTGCCGATCGATTCCGAATACGCCGTGAGCGTCACGAGGAATACCCCGCTCGCGATCGCCCAGGTCACCGCCGGCACGGTGGCGGCAATCGGGGGCAAAGGCAACGTCCTGCGCGTCGACGGCATCCCGGGCATCCCGGTCTCGACCTTCGCGGGCATGGGCATCGACGCGGTCCTGAAAAACTGCCCGGAGGTCAACGTCGCCGGATCGGTCACCGGCTTCTTCCAGCCGGCCACGGCCCAGGCGGAGGTCCAGAAGTTCCTTGCGACCCACCCTGCCGGGGTTGACGCCGTCTTGCAGGCCGGAACGATGGGTGTAGGCATCCGCAACGCCTTTGTGGAATCGGGCCTGGAGGTGCCGCCGATCGCGGACGACGGGTCCAGCCACGGATTCTCCTCCTGGGCGCTGGCAAACCCCGGCTACCCTTACTTCGGCACCACGACCCCGTCCGTGCGCACCGGTGAGGCAGTCGTCGATGTCGCCCTGCGCATCCTGAAGGGCGAGGGACCGAAGATCAACCAGATTGTTGAACCCTCGGTGATCGTCTCCCGGGAGAACCTCGCCAAGGTCGCGGACACCTCGTGGGACCACAATGACCTGACAGACCTGGCCGGCGACCCGGCGGACTACCTGCCCACCAACCGGCTCAATGCATTTTTCTCAAACCCCGGCGCATAGGACCGGTGCGAGCCATGAGCACGATAGATGAATCGTCCACGCGGCCTGCCGATCGCCGGGTGCCGGGACGAACGCCGGGCCGGTGAGCGATTCAATGCGTTGTTCATCGGAAAATACCGGCGCCTGACGCCGACACGGGACCACACTCATCACCGGTCTTGAACCGGAGCCGGGGGCCCCTCCCATGGGTGGATGTCGAATCGACATCCACCCGGGAAGGGGCCCTCGCCTGCTGTTGGGCCGCACGGTGAACGTGGCGGCCGGCACGGAAGCCAGGATTCAGCATTCCTGCCAGAGGCTTGGGCTGCCAGTCCGGCAAGCCGCCGTCGTTTTGCCGGCCGCGGGTCAGGTGCTGCACATTCCCCGGCACCGTCTTTCACACGCAAAGAAGCCCCTTGGACCACCGAACCAGCCAGCCGGTTCAGTGGTCCAAGGGGCTTTGCAATGCCGGCACGCGGCCGGGCATGGCCTAGGCGCTGACGCGTCCGCGCAAAAATTCGGAGTCCGGGGAATCGGTGACGGGCAGTCCCGAGGCTTCCAGGCTTGCGCGCAGCTGCTTCATGAAAC
Organism: Arthrobacter sp. P1_B4; assembly: GCF_056406555.1. NCBI lineage: Bacteria > Bacillati > Actinomycetota > Actinomycetes > Micrococcales > Micrococcaceae > Arthrobacter > Arthrobacter sp. P1_B4. The sequence goes on along the minus strand of NZ_JBFTZW010000065.1, from coordinate 8,680 downwards.
GGTCGGGAAGTCTGACTGCCGGCGGGCGCAGGGCGCCGCCGTTGAAGCCGGAGAGCCACTCCTGGTACTTCCACTGGGTGCGGTTAATGGAGCTGGTGCCCGGGGTGGAAGTGGACGATACAGCCATATTGGCGGCCCGGGCCGGCTGGACCTCCCAGTAGCGATTCATGGCTTCTTCCCACTTGCCGGTGCGCGCCAGTTCAAAGGCCTTGGGGTAGTAGTCTCCCATCCAGTTCGTGTTCGCGGTGCCGGAGAACTGGACGTCCAAGACCGACATGAGCGGGATTATTTCGGCCTCGATGGGGCAGGAAATCACTACTTCATCGCGGAAGTGGTGGTACATCTCCATGACTCCGGGGATGCCCGGGTAGCCCTGTTCGGCCTTGATGGCGACGATGCTCGGCATCGCGTCGAGGACGCGGCGCACGAAGTCCACGCTCATGCCGGCGGGGTGGATGCGCTCGAAGCCCCAGGCGGGGAGCGGGAACAGCATGGTGGCCAGATCGGTTTCATCGGTGAATCGCTTGGTGTAGTCGAACACCTCGTCGTACGAGGTCGGCCAGAACGATGAAGGGTAGGCCAGCAGCGCGCGGTCCGCGCCGGCCTTGGAAGCCAGGTTTGCTGCATGGATGTTTTCTTCCAGGGTGCCGAAGATTGCGTGGAAGAAGAGTGCGAAGTCCGGTCCTGCCGCCTCGCGGGCGATGGCTGTGATCCGGGCGTTCTCCTCCGGGGTGATATTCGCTTCGGCGATCAGCAGGGAACCCTTGTAGCCACGTTCCTTGAGCAGGAGGATGTCGTGGCGGATCGCGTTTTCGTTGATGGCAGAAAAGTCCGGGGTGAAGGACGGGTGCGTCACCGCGACGGTGCCGACGAAGTTCTCCCGGGCCCAGGAGCGGGCTTCGGATTTGGTGTATTCCACCATGTTGTTCTCCTTTATTGTCAGTGGGGTCTATTTGCGGCTGGTGACGATGCCCACGGGAAGGACGGTGCCAATGCCCTCGGCGCGGGCGCGGTTGACGAGCATCTCGGCAACAACGATGTCCTGCAGGCCGGAACCGGTCGACTTGTAGATACGGATCCCGTGCTCCGCGTCGATGGCGGTTTCGCCGGTCAGGGCGGCATTGAGTGTGACAATGAGCGAATCCACATCGACGCCGTGTGCCCGGGCCGCAATCATGTCCCCGCTTCCGTGCACGACCTCGTCACGGCTATCCACAACGACCACCGCGGCCCGGGCGATCAGCTCCGCAGGCAGCTCGCGTTGGGCCGGGGTCGTGGAACCGATCGAGACCACCGCGGCGTTCGGGCCGACCCATTCGGCCAGCAGCGTCGGGGACTCGTCGCGGGAGCGTGCAGCGCACAGAATGAGATCCGCGCCTTCCGCGGCCTCGCGGGCCGAACCGACAGCACGTGCGGGCGCGCCGAGCGCGCCGTCGAACTCGGCCGCAAAGGCCTCGCGGTTGGCAGGGGTCGGACTGAACACACGGATGTCAGCGAACTCCAACAGGTGGGAAAAGGCCGTCAGGTGGGAACGCGCCTCAAAGCCGGAGCCGATCACACCGACGATCAGCGGCCGCTGCGGCACGATCGTGGAGGTGCCCACGGCGGTGGTCGCGGCGGTGCGCAGGCCGGTGACGCGGTTTCCGTCCACGAGAGCCACCAGATCCGCGGTGTCCTTGTCGAAGAGTGAAATCAGATAGCTGACGCGCAGGCCGTCCGCGAAGGACCCGGCGATTGACTTTGCCCCGAACAGACTGCCGCTGGGCGGCACCGAGGGCATGATCCGCAACCATTCGCGAGATGTCTGGGCGAAAATCCTTCCCGGTGTGCCGCCCTCGTCGTCGGGGGCCTTGTACGCGGTGCGGATGGCCTCGATCGCCCCCGGCCAGTCCGCAAGGCTGGCCACATCAGCGTCGGTGAGAAAGAGCGGAAGATTGTTCGGCAACTCGCCATTTGTGCTCACGGGGGCACTCCTTGGATGTCGGGCAGCCGTTCCACGGGCTGCTGGCGTGGGTGGATACATCATGGAAACTAAAATAGTATCCGATACGAATCGTATCCTATATAGTTGTGATCGAGAACACGTCTCCAGGAAAGGACCCCACCCATGGCAATCGCAACCGTCAACCCGACCACCGGTTCGACCGAAATGATCATCGAGCCGCACTCGGCCGAGGAAGTCCAGGCCCGCATCGCGGAGGCCGCCGAAGCGGCGCGGCTGCTGCGCGGCACAACCTTTGCCCAGCGAGCGCAGTGGATGCTCGCTGCGGCGGACATTCTGGAGGATCAGGCGGAGGGCCTCGGTGAGCTGATCACCGTCGAGATGGGCAAGCCGATTGCGCAATCGATCGCCGAGGTGCACAAGTGCGTCAAGGCCATGCGCTTCTACGCCGCGGATGCCGAGGAATTCCTGGCCGATGCTCCGCTGAAGGACCCGTCGTCGGTCGGCGCGAGCCGCGCGTGGACCCGCTACGAGCCGCTGGGGACGGTGTTGGCGGTCATGCCCTGGAACTACCCGCTCTGGCAGGTCATCCGCTTTGCGGCCCCGGCGCTTATGGCGGGCAACTCCGGCTTGCTCAAGCATGCCTCGAACGTGCCCCAGGCTGCGCTCTTCCTCGACACACTCTTTGAGCGGGCGGGGTTCCCGCTCGGCTCCTTCCGCACCCTGCTGATCGGCGGCTCCGAGGTGGCCGGCGTCCTGGCCGATGCGAGGGTCAAGGCGGTGACCCTGACGGGTTCCGAGCCGGCGGGGCGCTCGGTCGCCTCCATTGCCGGGGACCACGTGAAGAAGTCCGTGCTGGAATTGGGCGGGTCGGACCCTTTCATTGTCATGCCCTCGGCGGACGTCTCCGCGGCGGCGGCGACCGCCGTGCGTGCACGGATCAGCAACAATGGCCAGTCGTGCATCGCCGGCAAGCGCTTCATCGTGCACACCGAGGTCTATGACGCGTTCGCTGCCGAATTCGTGAAGCTGATGTCGGAGCTTGCCGTCGGGGACCCGCTGGATCCCGCGACTCAGGTGGGGCCCTTGGCCACCTTGTCCGGACGCGACGAACTGGCCGGGCTCGTTGAGGACGCCCGTGCCCTGGGTGCCCAGGTGCTGACCGGCGGGGTGGTTCCCGAGGGCCCCGGCTTCTTCTATGCCCCCACGGTGCTCGCCGGACTCAGCGAAGAGATGCGGATCATCCAGGAGGAGACCTTTGGGCCCGTCGCGTCGCTCTACCGCGCCCAGGACCGCGAGGATGCCCTCCGGATTGCGAACCAGACCACCTTCGGGCTTTCCAGTGCGGTCTGGACTGCTGATGCCGAGGAGGAGGAATGGTTTACGGCCAACCTTGACGCCGGCGCGGTGTTCGTCAACGGCATGACGGTTTCGTACCAGGAGCTGCCGTTCGGCGGGATCAAGCGTTCCGGGTTCGGTCGGGAACTGGCTGCGGACGGGATCAGGGAATTCTGCAATCTCAAGACCATCTGGAAGGCGTAAGAAAGCCGGAAGCTCATCAGCTGACCCTTGTGCGGCTAAGTGATGCATGTTACTTTTTATTCGAAACGATACGTACTGAACTTGAAGGAGCAAGATGGCTAACGTCAACGTCGACGTGGTAGTGATCGGGGGAGGGCCTGTAGGAGTCACTGCGCTGGCCTTGCTGGGGCGCGCAGGTCTGACCGCCGTCGGGGTGGAGCGTGATGTCCAGGTTTGGCCAACTGCCCGCGCCGTGCACTTTGATGGTGAAACCTTCCGCACCCTCCAATCGCTGGGAGTCGCCGAGCGCTTTGCCGAGGTAACTTTGCCGATGTCCTCCTTCCACATCGAGAACGAGGAGGGGGAAGTCCTGGTGTCCTTGCCCACGGGTCAGTTTGGCACCCAGGGTTGGCACGACGATCTCACCTTTCACCAACCGGACATCGAGGTCCTGCTGCGGGGTGTCGTGGAAGAACTTCCCGGCGTCGAGCTCCGCCGAGGCACCAGCGTGCTCTCCGTGCGCAATGAGGGACCGGGCGTCGAGGTGGCGGTGCGTGACTCTGACGGCGCGGAATCCCTAATCCGCGCCCGCTGGGCCATCGCAGCGGACGGGGCACGTTCGTCAAGCCGCCAGGCGCTGGGCATCGAGTGCGAAAAGCTGGGCGAGGATGCACAGTGGCTTGTCGCGGACGGCATTTTGGAAGAAGGCCCCGGCCTGTCTTCCGACATGATCTTCCTGGGTCATCACACAAGGCCCGCCCTGTGGATCCGCCTCCCCGGCAAACGGGTGCGGATGGAGTTCATGGTGATGCCGGGGGACGACCCCGAGGAAATTGCCACTCCCGCGGGCGTGGAACGGATCAGCCACGGCGTGCTGCCGGCAGACAAGTTCGCTGCGGACCGGCTCGCGATATATACGTTCCGGGGGCGCATCGCGCATCAGTGGCGCGCCGGGAACATCTTCCTGGCCGGGGACGCAGCCCACCAGGCCCCGCCGTTGTTTGGGCAGGGCCTGTGCGCCGGAATGCGCGATGTGGCCAACCTGGTGTGGAAGCTCGATGCCGTCAAGCGCGGTGCGGCCGACGACAGCCTCCTTGACACCTACGAGAGCGAGCGCATGCCGCACGCACGGTTCTGGGTCGAGCAGGCAACCCGCGCCGCCGGCTTCATGCAAACCACCGACGCCGACACCGCGAAGCAGCGTGACGCCTTCATCCGCGCAAACCCCGCCGCGTCGGCACCGGTCTCACCCGCGCTGGGTCCAGGCCTGCACGACGGCGGCACCGACGAACGCTCCGGTCGGCTCGGCATGCAGCCGATCCTCGCCGACGGGGTGCGCTTGGATGACATGGTGGGAAGTCGTTTCCTGGTGGCAACAACCCGCGAGCTCTATGCCGCGGTTCCCGCCCCGCTGCGGGAACAACTCGAGGAACATACAGACGTCGTGGTCCTGTTCGATCCGGCCAAGGTCGGCCAGATCCTTGCCGCCGCCGGCGCTCAGGCGGTCGTCGTTCGCCCGGACCGCTACATCCAGGGCCTCGGCGACACCCCCGAGGCCCTGGAGCGCCTCATCCGCAGCATTCCGCAGGTCGGCCGCAACGTGCCGGCACGCATCTAAACCCACATCCGCGTCAAACGGACAGAACACAGGAGACCATCATGGCATTCAGCCCGATCACACACCTGAGGCACTTCGACATCGCGGTGCCCGACTACCAAAAGCAGGTTGAGTTCTACAAGAACCACTGGGGACTCACCGAAATGGAGAACGACGGCGGCGTGACCTACTTCGCCGCCGAGGGCTCCCCGGAACAGTATTCGGTCCGCGTGCGCGAGGCCGAGGAGAAGCGCCTTGACATGGTCGCGTTCGGCGCGGCGGACAAGGCCTCGGTGGACCAGCTCGCCTCGGACCTCATTGCCAAGGGCGTGAAGCTCATTGGCGAACCCGATGACGTCAAGACCCTCGGCGGGGGATACGGCTTCCGCTTCTTCGACCTGGAAGGACGCACCATCGAGGTCTCCTCCGACGTCGAGGTGCGCAAGCACCGCAAGATCGAGGAACGCGAAGCCATCCCCGTGCGGCTCTCCCACGTGGTGCTCAACTCCCCGGAACCGGAGAAGATGCGCGTCTGGTACGAGCAGCACCTGGGCTTCCGTCTCTCCGACACCCTGAACCACCCGCACATGGGCGACCTCTTCTACTTCATGCGCTGCAATGCGCAACACCATTCCATAGCGATCTCCCGCGGCCCGCATGCCTCGTTGCAGCACGCGTCCTTCGAGCTGCGCGGCATCGACGAGTACATGCGCGGCAGCGGCAAGCTGCTGCGGTCCGGGTTCAAGAAAATCTGGGGCCCTGGCCGCCACAAGGCCGGGGACAACACCTTCACCTACTTCCACGATCCCAACGGGAACACCATGGAATACACCACCGAGCTGGATTCGGTGGATGAGGATACCTGGCATCCAAGCATCTTTGACACGCGCGACCCCGAGACCTCCGACCAATGGGGAACCGGCGGCGACATGGACGAATTCATCGCCCGCGAAATGTTCAACGACCGCGACAAGGGCCTGTACGTGGCCCCACCGGTATAGCGGCAGCAGACAATGACTAATGGAGGATTCATGGAAGAGGCACGCGTGAACGGATTCATGCTGGGCACTTTCGAGGACGGCGGGGAGGAGTTTCCCGGTGTGGTCTTCGGCGACGACGTCGTTGACCTGCGCACAGTGGTGCCGGGAATCGGGCGGATCGGGGACCTGTTCGCTGACTGGGATGCGCACCTGGACGCCCTCGAGGCCATCGACCCGGCAGCGGCGGGCGCACGCCCGCTCGACGGGCTGCGGGTGCTGCCGCCGGTGCAGCCGGTGGGCACCATCATCGCCGCGGGGGCGAACTACCGTGAGCACGTCCTGCAGATGAGTGTGGCCCACAAGCTCGGCAAGGAAGGCGCCGATGCGGCGCAACTGGCCGCCGACGCCGCAGCCGAAATCGACGAGCGCGGCCGGACGGGCGACCCCTACGTCTGGACCGGGATCCCCTCGGCGGTCTGCGGCGCCTACGATGACGTGAAGTTGCCGGATGTCGGCGGAAACGTCGACTGGGAACTGGAGCTTGGCGTGGTCATCGGCCGCAGGGCGCACCGGGTCGCGGCCGAAGACGCTTTCGACTACGTGGCCGGGTATACGATCGTCAACGACATCACGGCGCGCACGCTCGTACCGCGCAACGACATCGCGATGATGGGCACCGACTGGTTCCGTGCCAAGAACCAGCCGACGTTCTTCCCCACCGGCCCCTACGTGGTGCCGAAGCGGTTCGTCCCGGATCCTGCGAAGCTCCGCATCCGCTTGAGCCTCAACGGCACGCTGATGCAGGATGCCTTGGCCGATGACCTGCTCTTCGACATCCCGAGCCTGATCGCCTACGCCTCCTCGGTGGCCGTGCTGCTGCCCGGCGATGTCCTCATCACCGGTTCGCCTGCGGGCAACGGTTCGCATTGGGGCCGTTACCTGAGGGATGGCGACGTGATGGAGGCGGAAATCTCTGGTCTCGGCATCCAGCGTTCAACGGTCCGTGGGCCTAGCGGGCAGTTGCCTCCCTGGTATGTGGATCGCCCGGACGCGGTCGCCGCGGCCGGCGGGGCCGCCCCGTGATCCTGCGTCAAAGCCACTTCGTTTCGCCGGTGTCCTATCTGCTGGCGGCCGAGCTGGGATTTCTGCGCGGTGTTGAGGTGCTGCCCACCCGGACGCCCTCGAGCGCGGAGCAGCTGCGGGCCCTGCTTGCCGGGGAGCAGGACATGGTGGTCACGGCTATCGACAACCTGTTCGAATGGACCCGGGCCGGCGCCGACGTGCGCCTGGTTGCCCAGGTCGAGCAGACCACGCAGCTGGGCATCCATGCAGGCGGTGACGTGGAATCCCTCGCGGACCTGGCCGGGTGCCGGTTCGCCGTGGACGCCCCCGACAACGGTTTCGCGCTCATCGCCAAGCGCCTGCTGCTCGACGCCGGCGTCGAGGTCGACTACGTGGTGGTGGGCGGCGTGCGCGAACGCCTGGACGCGCTGCTCGGCGGCAAGGTGGACGCGACCCTGCTCGGGCCGCCGTTCGACAAACTGGCCGAACAGGCCGGGATGCGGCGCGTGGTGGACGTCAATGCCCTGCTGCCGGAACTGCCGGGCCAAGGCCTGGTGGTCCGCGCCGAGCTTCTCGCTTCCGCAGAGCTGGAACGCTACCTGGGCGCTTTGGTGCGCGGGGTGGCGGCCGGCGAGTCGATGGCCGACGCGGAGGGAATCGAGTTGCTTGAACGCTGCGGCTACCAGACGGCGGCCACGGCGGCCTGGGGCACGCGCGCCCGCACGCTCACCGTGGATCAGCGCGGACTTGGACTGCTGACCGGGATCCGTCGAAGCCTGGGCATGCTTCCGCCGGACATCGGGCTGGAGGAGCTCTGCGACGGCGAACCACTCCTGAGGGCCACCCGGGCCGCCACGGTCGGTAACTGAGCGTCACCCCCACGAACTTGTCTATTGCAACCCCACCAACCCAATGCGATACTGTACGTATCGTATGTTTGATGTCCAAAGGAGCAACCATGAAACTCGGACGTATAGCAGTGCCCACGCCCGACGGCGAGCAGATTCGACTCGTCGCGGCCCAGCCGGAGCAGGGCCGGGTTATTGACCTTGCCCGCGCCTATGCCTTGACGCTGCAGCGCAAGGCTGCCGAGCCCGAGCGCGCCCGGGCTCTCGCCCTGGCGGTGCTTCCCGGAAGCCTGGCGGCGGGAATCGGCGGAGGCGCCGTATTCCTGGACGCCGCACACGCTGCGCTTGCCGCGGCCGACGACGCTTCGCTTGCCATCGATGAGGTCTCGTGGCGGGCGGCGGTCGACGCCCCGGTCATTCGCGACGGGCTGACCTTCGAGCAGCACATCCAGAACTTCCACCGCATTGTCGCCAAGGCACAGCCGGCAAGGTCGATCTACGAGCGTCCGGGGTATTTCAAGGGCACTACGGCCATGTCCTATGGCCACAACCAGGTTCTGCCCTACCCCGACTTCACCGAAGCCCTCGACTGGGAACTCGAGGTCGGCTACGTCGTGGGCAAGTCCGGAAGCGACCTGACCCCGGACGCGGCGCTGGACCACCTCTTTGGCATCACCGTCTTCAACGACTTCAGCGCACGCGATATCCAAGGCGCGGAAATGGCGATCGG
>NZ_JBFTZW010000064.1:0-17863 GCF_056406555.1 Arthrobacter sp. P1_B4 | reverse complement strand
CTTCGAAGCCGGCCAGAAGATCGACGTCGTTGGCACCACCAAGGGTAAGGGCTTCGCCGGTGTTATGAAGCGTCACGGCTTCCACGGCGTTGGAGCTTCCCACGGTGCCCACAAGAACCACCGTAAGCCCGGTTCTATCGGTGGCGCATCCACCCCGAGCCGCGTCTTCAAGGGCATGAAAATGGCCGGCCGCATGGGCGCCGTTCGTCACACCACGCTGAACCTCACGGTCCACGCGGTTGACGTCGAGAAGTCGCTGCTCCTGATCAAGGGCGCCGTCCCCGGCGCCCGCGGCCAGGTCGTACTCGTACGCACCGCCGTGAAGGGAGCCTAGTTCAATGACTAGCACTGTCAAGGTTGACCTGCCTGCAGAGATCTTCGACGTACAGACCAACGTGCCGCTGCTGCACCAGGTCGTCGTTGCCCAGCTCGCTGCTGCTCGCCAGGGTACCCACAAGACCAAGACCCGCGCCGAGGTTTCCGGTGCAGGTCGCAAGCCGTTCAAGCAGAAGGGCACCGGCCGCGCCCGTCAGGGTTCCATCCGTGCTCCTCACATGACCGGTGGTGGCGTTGTCCACGGCCCCACGCCGCGTGACTACAGCCAGCGCACCCCCAAGAAGATGATTGCTGCTGCACTGCGCGGCGCACTCTCGGACCGCGCCCGCAACGGCCGCGTCCACGTCGTTGCTGACCTGGTTGCCGGCTCCACGCCGTCCTCCAAGGAAGCACTGGCAACCCTGCGCGGAGTTTCCGAGCGCAAGAACCTGCTCGTTGTCATTGAGCGCGCCAACGACGTTGCTGCACTGTCCGTGCGCAACCTCGAGGAAGTTCACGTTCTGTACGCAGACCAGCTGAACACCTACGACGTTCTCGTTTCCGACGACGTAGTCTTCACCAAGGCTGCCTACGAAGCATTCGTTGCTGACAAGGTTGCAAAGAACGAGGAGGATGCCAAGTGAGTGCAGCCACCATCAAAGACCCGCGCGACGTCGTGCTTGCACCCGTTGTCTCGGAAAAGAGCTACGGCCTGATCGACGAGGGCAAGTACACCTTCCTGGTGGACCCCCGCTCGAACAAGACCGAGATCAAGCTGGCCGTGGAGAAGATTTTCTCCGTCAAGGTCGAATCGATCAACACCATCAACCGTGCCGGTAAGCGCAAGCGCACCAAATTCGGCTGGGGTACCCGCAAGAACACTAAGCGTGCAATTGTGAGCCTCAAAGAAGGCACTATCGACATCTTCGGCGGTCCGCTTTCATAGCGGAGACCACTTTAACGAGGAAATAAATTATGGGAATCCGTAAATACAAGCCGACTACCCCGGGCCGTCGCGGCTCGAGCGTAGCGGACTTCACTGAAATCACGCGGTCGACGCCGGAAAAGTCGTTGGTACGTCCCCTCCCGAAAAAGGGTGGCCGTAACAACTCCGGTAAGATCACGACCCGTCACAAGGGTGGTGGACACAAGCGCCAGTACCGTCTGATCGACTTCCGTCGCCACGACAAGGACGGCGTCAACGCCCGCGTTGCCGAAATCGAGTACGACCCGAACCGCACGGCTCGGATCGCCCTCCTGCACTACGTTGATGGCACCAAGCGTTACATCATCGCCCCGAACAAGCTGTCCCAGGGCGACTTCGTAGAGGCCGGCGCCGACGCTGACATCAAGCCCGGCAACAACCTTCCGCTGCGCAACATCCCGGTCGGTACCGTAATCCACGCAGTCGAACTGCGTCCGGGTGGCGGCGCCAAGATGGGCCGCTCCGCCGGCGCATCGATCCAGCTCGTTGCAAAGGAAGGCCGTTTCGCCCAGCTGCGTCTGCCTTCCGGCGAAATCCGCAACGTTGACGTGCGCTGCCGCGCAACCGTCGGCGAGGTCGGCAACGCCGAGCAGTCGAACATCAACTGGGGCAAGGCCGGCCGTATGCGGTGGAAGGGCGTTCGCCCGACCGTCCGTGGTGTCGCCATGAACCCGGTTGACCACCCCCACGGTGGTGGCGAGGGTAAGACGTCCGGTGGACGTCACCCCGTCAACCCGAACGGTAAGCGCGAAGGCCGCACCCGCCGTCCCAACAAAGAGAGCGACAAGCTTATTGTTCGTCGCCGTCGTACTGGCAAGAACAAGCGATAGGAGCCTGGACACATGCCACGCAGCCTGAAAAAAGGTCCTTTCGTTGACCAGCACCTCTTTGTAAAGGTAGCCAGGGAAAACGAAAAGGGCACCAAGAACGTCATCAAGACCTGGTCCCGCCGTTCGATGATCGTCCCCGACATGCTCGGCCACACGATCGCCGTACACGACGGACGCAAGCACATCCCCGTGTTTGTCACTGAGTCGATGGTCGGGCACAAGCTCGGCGAATTCGCTCCCACGCGGACATTCCGCGGCCATGTCAAGGACGACCGTAAGGGCAAGCGCCGCTAGGCGCCTGCACTTACGTCAAAGACGAGAGAAGGAAAGCAATGGAAGCCAAGGCAATTGCGCGTCACATCCGCGTAACGCCTATGAAGGCCCGGCGCGTCGTCAACCTTGTTCGTGGTAAGCAAGCGAATGAGGCTCTGGCAATTCTGAAGTTTGCCCCCCAGGCAGCTTCGGAGCCGGTATTCAAGGTAGTTCAGTCGGCAATCTCCAACGCCCGGGTCCTCGCGGACCGCGACGGCGTGGCGTTTGACGAAGGTGACCTCATCATCAGCGAAGCGTTTGTTGATGAAGGCCCGACCATGAAGCGGTTCCAGCCGCGAGCCCAGGGTCGTGCATTTCAGATCAAGAAGCGCACGAGCCACATCACCGTGGTAGTCGCTACCCCGGAGAAAGAGGAGGCTCGCTAAGTGGGACAGAAAGTTAACCCGCACGGGTTCCGACTCGGCATCACCACCGATCACGTATCGCACTGGTTCGCCGACAGCACCAAGGCCGGCCAGCGGTACAAGGACTTCGTTCGCGAAGACATCCGTATCCGCCAGCTCATGTCCACGGGCATGGAGCGCGCCGGTATCGCCAAGGTCGAAATCGAGCGCACCCGCGACCGTGTCCGCGTGGATATCCACACGGCACGTCCGGGCATCGTCATCGGCCGCCGCGGCGCTGAAGCAGACCGCATCCGCGGCGAGCTTGAGAAGCTCACGGGCAAGCAGGTTCAGCTGAACATCCTCGAGGTCAAGAACCCCGAGATGGAAGCCCAGCTTGTTGCCCAGGGCGTTGCTGAGCAGCTGACTTCCCGCGTGGCTTTCCGCCGTGCGATGAAGAAGGCCATGCAGTCCGCGCAGCGCGCCGGTGCCAAGGGCATCCGGATCGCTTGCTCGGGTCGACTGGGCGGCGCAGAAATGTCCCGCTCGGAGTTCTACCGCGAAGGCCGTGTGCCCCTGCACACCCTGCGTGCGAACATCGACTACGGCTTCTACGAGGCCAAGACCACCTTCGGCCGCATCGGCGTGAAGGTCTGGATCTACAAGGGCGACGTCACTGCCAAGGAACTGGCTCAGCAGGCAGCTGCTGCTCCGTCCCGTGGCCGTGCCGGCGACCGCCCGGGCCGCCCGGGTGGCGCCGACCGTGGTGACCGCCGCCGTCGTCCCGACCGCCCCGCAGCCGAGGCAGCACCTGCCGCCGAAGCTCCGGCTGTCGAAGCCGGTGCCGCAGGCACGGCACAGTCAGTAGAAGGAGGACAGGCTTAAATGCTTATCCCACGTCGAGTCAAGCACCGTAAGCAGCACCACCCGGGTCGTTCCGGCGCTGCTACGGGCGGCACCCAGGTCTCCTTCGGTGAGTGGGGCATCCAGGCGCTGAGCCCGGCCTACGTCACGAACCGTCAGATCGAATCTGCCCGTATCGCGATGACCCGCCACATCAAGCGTGGCGGAAAGGTCTGGATCAACATTTACCCGGACCGTCCGCTGACGAAGAAGCCGGCCGAAACCCGCATGGGTTCCGGTAAGGGTTCTCCGGAATGGTGGGTCTCAAACGTCAAGCCGGGCCGGGTTCTCTTCGAACTCTCCGGTGTCAGTGAAGAGGTAGCTCGCGAGGCCCTGCGCCTGGCAATCCACAAGCTGCCGTTGAAGGCACGCATTGTGCGTCGCGAAGGTGGTGAGTAGAAATGGCAGTAGGATCCAAGGAACTTGCATCCGCACAGCTGGACGGTTTCGACAACGAGCGTCTCGTTGAAGAACTCCGCAAGGCCAAGGAAGAGCTGTTCAACCTGCGTTTCCAGTCCGCCACCGGTCAGCTGGAGAACCACGGTCGTCTGCGCGCGGTAAAGAAGGACATCGCCCGCATCTACACCGTTCTCCGTGAGCGCGAGCTCGGCATTCGTGCCGAGGTTGCCGCACCGGTTGTGGAAGCCAAGGAAGAGAAGAAGTCCAAGAAGGCTGCAACCAAGAAGGCTGAGAAGGCTGAAACGGTTGAATCCGAGGAGGATGCCAAGTGAGTGAAAAGGACGAGAACGTGACGGAAACTGTTTCCGACGCAGCCAAGGCTGACGAGCGCGGTTACCGTAAGACGAAGCGCGGCTACGTCGTCTCGGACAAGATGGAAAAGACCATCACTGTCCAGGTCGAAGACCGCGTGAAGCACGCCCTCTACGGCAAGGTCATCCGCCGCAACGCCAAGATCAAGGCTCACGACGAAGAGAACAGCGCCGGCATCGGCGACCTCGTGCTCCTCGCCGAGACCCGCCCGCTGTCCGCTACCAAGCGGTGGCGTCTGGTCGAGATCCTCGAGAAGGCCAAGTAACACCTGCACCTGTGCCTGGTGATACAGCAGAAGCCCCCGTTCCCCTTTGGGGAGCGGGGGCTTCCGCGTTGCCGGCAGCCGCCGCAGCCGGCAGCCTGAGACCGGCGGCAGCCGTTTACCCTGCTCGTCAGGCAGAGCAGCCTTTGGGGGCTTACGACGCCGGCGGGCCGGGTTCCCGGGATACGCGGCGGCGGACGGGCCCAAAGCCTGTCCGGCGGAACGGGGTAACGGCTTCGCGGCTACGGGGGAGGGGTGTGCAGGTTCCATGGCTGTGATATGGGGATACGCCCAAAACGTGCTAAGATTTTGAGTTTGTATGGCGCCTTTTGCGCGCCGTCATCAACCTCGTAAACAATCGTGCCACGGCATAGTGCCCCCTTGCGCCCCGACTCGTCGGGAACCGCCTGGGAAGCAAATGTTTTTGGCACGGGCGTTTAGGCCTGGTCTGGCAAAATCCAGGCAGGTCAAGAGACACCCCGATCAACCGTTCCGCAAGGCTCATTCCGTAGGAAGATTTTCGGTCTGAGAACCAGCGCGACGCAAGGAGTAAATAGTGATTCAGCAGGAGTCGCGACTCAAGGTCGCCGACAACACGGGTGCTAAGGAAATCCTTACCATTCGCGTTCTCGGTGGATCTGGCCGTCGCTACGCAGGCATTGGCGACGTAATCGTCGCTACCGTCAAGGACGCAATTCCGGGCGGCAACGTAAAGAAGGGCGACGTCGTCAAGGCTGTCATCGTCCGTACCAAGAAGGAACGCCGCCGTGCGGATGGTTCCTACATCAAGTTTGACGAGAACGCAGCCGTCATCCTGAAGAACGACGGTGACCCCCGCGGTACCCGTATCTTCGGACCGGTTGGTCGTGAACTTCGCGACAAGAAGTTCATGAAGATCGTTTCTCTGGCTCCGGAGGTGCTCTAGTCCATGGCTAAGATCAAAAAGGGTGACCTCGTTCAGGTCATCACTGGCGCCAAGGCTGAGCGCGGCGGCGACAAGGGTAAGCAGGGCAAGGTTCTGCGCGTATACCCGGAGACCAACCGCGTGTTGGTTGAAGGCATTAACCGCGTAACCAAGCACACCAAGGTCGGTCAGTCGCAGCGCGGCACCAAGACCGGTGGCATCGAGGTCGTCGAGGCTTCGATCCACATCTCCAACGTGGCTCTGGTTGACCCGTCCACCAAGAAGCCCACCCGCGTCGGTTTCCGCACCGAGACCGTTGAGCGCGATGGCGTGAAGCGTGAAGTGCGCGTCCGCGTGGCCAAGAGCTCAGGGAAGGACATCTAATGACTGAGACTCTCGAGACTCCGGCAAGCAAGATCGTTCCTCGTCTGAAGACCAAGTACGCCGATTCCATCAAGAACACGCTGACTGAGGAATTCAAGTACCAGAACGTCAACCAGGTTCCCCGCCTGGTGAAGGTCGTTGTGAACATGGGTGTTGGAGATGCCGCCAAGGACTCCAAGCTGATCGACGGCGCTGTCCGCGATCTGACCCTGATCACCGGCCAGAAGCCGCAGGTAACCAAGGCCCGCAAGTCGATCGCACAGTTCAAGCTGCGCGAAGGCATGCCGATCGGTGCACACGCAACTCTGCGTGGGGACCGCATGTGGGAATTCCTGGACCGTCTGGTCACGCTGGCCCTGCCGCGTATCCGCGACTTCCGTGGCCTCAGCGGCAAGCAGTTCGATGGCAACGGCAACTACACCTTCGGTCTGACCGAGCAGGTTATGTTCCACGAGATCGACCAGGATTCCATTGACCGCGTTCGCGGTATGGACATCACCGTCGTGACCACTGCCAAGACCGACGACGAAGGCCGCGCGCTGCTGAAGGCGCTTGGCTTCCCGTTCAAGACCGAAGACTAATCTAGCTACGTAAAAGGTCCGCCCGCGCTCCTTTCCGAACTCTGTTCGGGACAAACAGCACGGCGGAAACCGTTATGAGGAAGGGCAAGAGCCCACATGACAATGACAGATCCCGTCGCAGACATGCTTACGCGTCTGCGCAACGCTAACTCGGCATACCACGATTCCGTGACCATGCCGTACAGCAAGCTCAAGGCACGCGTTGCCGACATCCTGAAGGCTGAAGGTTACATCGCCTCCTGGAAAGAAGAAGACGCTGAGGTTGGCAAGAAGCTGACCCTCGAGCTCAAGTTCGGTCCGAACCGCGAGCGTTCAATCGCTGGCGTTCGTCGTATTTCCAAGCCGGGACTGCGCGTTTACGCAAAGTCCACCAACCTGCCGCACGTGCTCGGTGGCCTGGGTGTCGCAATCCTGTCCACCTCTTCCGGCCTCTTGACTGACAAGCAGGCCGGCAAGAAGGGCGTGGGCGGCGAAGTCCTCGCTTACGTCTGGTAACGGGAAAGGAAGAGAATAATGTCACGTATTGGACGTCTCCCCATCACCGTTCCTGCCGGCGTTGAGGTCAAGGTTGACGGCTCTGTCGTCAGCGTCAAGGGTTCCAAAGGCGAGCTGAGCCACACTGTGGCCAGCCCGATCGAGGTTTCCCTGGAAGATGGCACCCTGACTGTCGCCCGCCCGAACGACGAGCGCGCCTCACGTTCGCTGCACGGCCTGACCCGCACCCTGATCGCCAACATGATCCAGGGTGTCACCGCAGGCTACGAGAAGAAGCTTGAGATTGTCGGTACCGGTTACCGCGTCCAGGCCAAGGGTTCTGACCTGGAGTTCGCTCTGGGCTACAGCCACCCGGTCAACGTCTCGGCACCGAACGGCATCACCTTTGCAGTTGAGACCCCGACCAAGCTCTCTGTTTCAGGTATCTCCAAGCAGCAGGTCGGCGAGGTTGCTGCCAACATTCGCAAGCTGCGGAAGCCGGACCCCTACAAGGGCAAGGGCATCCGTTACGCAGGCGAAGTCATCCGCCGCAAGGTCGGAAAGGCTGGTAAGTAACCATGGCGATCGCAATTAACAAGAAGCGTACGAACAAGAGCAAGTCTGCCCAGCGCAGCCGCCGCCAGCTTCGTATCCGCAAGCGCATCTCCGGTACGGCTGTACGCCCGCGTCTGGTCGTCAACCGCTCCGCACGTCACGTATTCGTCCAGGTTGTTGATGACACCAAGGGCCTGACCGTGGCAAGCGCCTCCACACTGGAAGCCGACCTTCGTGCATTCGACGGTGACAAGACCGCCAAGGCCAAGCGCGTTGGCGAACTGGTCGCCGAGCGTGCCAAGGCTGCCGGTATCGAAGCAGTTGTCTTCGACCGCGGTGGTAACAAGTACCACGGCCGGATCGCCGCCGTCGCTGACGGCGCACGTGAAGGTGGGCTGGCACTGTGACCGAAAATAACGAAAAGGACATTCAGGTGACTGAAGCTGTAGCTGCTCCGGCAACTGAGACCGCTGCGCCTGCTACCACTGACGACCGCCGTGGTGGCGCTCGTCGTGGTGAGCGTGGCGACCGCGGCCAGGGCCGTGGCGACCGTGGCGGCCGTGGTGGCCGTGACGGCGGCCGCGAGGCCGAGAAGAGCCAGTTCGTAGAGCGCGTCGTAACCATCAACCGCGTTTCCAAGGTCGTCAAGGGTGGTCGTCGCTTCAGCTTCACCGCCCTCGTCGTCGTCGGTGACGGCAACGGCATGGTCGGCGTCGGCTACGGCAAGGCAAAGGAAGTTCCTGCCGCTATCGCGAAGGGCGTTGAAGAGGCCAAGAAGTCCTTCTTCCGCGTTCCCCGCATCGGCAGCACCATCCCGCACCGCGTTCAGGGTGAGGCCGCCGCAGGCGTCGTCATGCTGCGCCCGGCTTCCGCCGGTACCGGTGTTATCGCCGGTGGCCCGGTCCGTGCAGTACTGGAGTGCGTGGGCATCCACGACATCCTCTCCAAGTCGCTCGGTTCTTCCAACGCCATCAACATCGTTCACGCAACCGTTGACGCGCTGAAGCGCCTCGAAGAGCCGGCAGCAGTGGCAGCACGCCGCGGCCTCCCGCTCGACGAGATCGCCCCGCCGGCAATGGTCAAGGCTCTCCTGAACCAGAAGGCAGGTGTCTGAGTCATGGCTAAGAACGTGCTTGTCTCCGACGCAAAGTTGGAGATCACTCAGATCAAGTCCGCCATTGGCGGCAAGCAGAACCAGCGCGACACCCTGCGGTCCCTCGGCCTGAAGCGGATCGGACACACCGTTGTCCGCACCGCCGACGCCGTGACCGTCGGGATGCTCAACACGGTTCCGCACCTGGTAAAGGTAGAGGAGGCGAAGTAAATGGCAGAGAAGAACACCGCCGAAAAGGCACAGGGCGCCGCTGAGAAGCAGAACGCACTGAAGGTTCACCACCTGCGTCCCGCCCCGGGTGCCAAGACCGCCAAGACCCGTGTTGGTCGTGGTGAAGGTTCCAAGGGTAAGACCGCTGGTCGCGGTACCAAGGGTACGAAGGCCCGCTACCAGATCAAGGCTGGCTTTGCCGGCGGCCAGCTGCCGCTGCACATGCGCCTGCCGAAGCTGCGCGGCTTCAAGAACCCGTTCCGGGTTGAGTACCAGGTTGTAAACCTGGACAAGCTCAACGAGCTGTACCCGGAAGGTGGCGCTGTCACCGTGGAGAACCTGGTCGAAAAGGGTGCCGTTCGCAAGAACCAGCCCGTCAAGGTGCTGGGCACCGGCGACATCACCGTCAAGGTTGACGTCACCGTCCACGCATTCTCGGCCAGCGCTGCTGACAAGATTGCTGCAGCAGGCGGAAGCACCACCGCCCTCTAACGAGGCGGCGGGGCAGTTGCCCGTTGTTGAAACTCCCGGTACCAGGGGCTCAGGCCCCCGGTGCCGGGAGTTTTTTTCATTTTCCGGGCCCCGCCGATTGTTCGCGGGGCGCATCCACCCGTTAGACTCGGTTGTTGGGTTTATTTGACCTGTCTCACACGACTTTACTTATTACTCAGGAGGACGCTTGCTTAGCGCATTTGGCCGGGCCTTTCGCACGCCTGATCTGCGACGCAAGTTTTTGTTCACGCTGGGAATCATCACAATCTTCCGCTTGGGTGCCTTCATCCCCTCGCCTGGTGTGAGCTACCAGAATGTCCAGCAATGCTTGCAGAACGGTCAGACCTCGGGCGGGATCTACCAGCTCGTCAACCTGTTCAGCGGCGGTGCATTGCTGCAGGTGTCCATCTTTGCCCTCGGCATCATGCCGTACATCACCGCCAGCATCATCGTCCAGCTGCTCCGGGTGGTCATTCCCCGCTTCCAGCAGCTGTACGAGGAGGGCGCGTCAGGGCAGTCGAAACTGACYCAGTACACCCGTTACCTCACGATCGCACTCGGCCTGCTCAATGCCACGACACTGGTGTCGCTGGCACGCTCCGGCCAGCTGCTGCCTAACTGCCAGCTGCCCATCATCCCGGACAGCYCGATCGTCACCACGGTCCTGATCATCATCACGCTCACGGCCGGCACCGGCCTGATCATGTGGATGGGCGAGCTCGTGACGGAAAAAGGCGTCGGCAACGGCATGTCCCTGCTGATCTTCACGTCCATCGCCGCAGGCTTCCCCGGCTCGCTCGGTGCGATCTGGAAGGCCCAGGGTCCCGGAACCTTCTTCCTGGTCCTGATCATCGGCCTGCTCACCGTGGCGCTTGTGGTCTTCGTGGAGCAGTCCCAGCGCCGGATCCCGGTGCAGTACGCCAAGCGGATGATCGGCCGCCGCACGGTCGGCGGAACCAGCACCTACATCCCCATCAAGGTGAACATGGCCGGCGTCGTGCCCGTCATCTTCGCCTCGTCCATGCTCTACCTGCCGGGGCTGATCTCACAGTTCAACCAGCCCAAGGCCGGCGAGCCGGTACAGCCCTGGGTTGAGTGGATCAACAACAACCTCACCAAGGGCGATCACCCGATCTATATGGCACTGTATTTCGCCATGATTGTGTTTTTCACCTACTTCTATGTTGCGATTACTTTCAACCCCGAAGAGGTCTCGGACAACATGAAGAAGTACGGCGGCTTCATTCCGGGCATCCGCGCCGGCAAGCCGACCGCGGACTATCTTCAGTACGTCCTATCCCGGATCACCCTGCCCGGCGCCTTCTACCTCGGCTTCGTGGCATTGATCCCGCTGGTTGCACTGGTCCTGATCAACGCGAACCAGAACTTCCCGTTCGGCGGCACCTCGATCCTGATCATGGTGGGCGTCGGTCTGGAGACCGTGAAGCAGATTGATGCGCAACTACAGCAACGTCACTACGAAGGGCTTTTGCGATGACGAGAATGTTGATTATCGGACCTCCCGGGTCCGGCAAGGGAACGCAGGCGGAACGCATTTCAGAACGCCTCGGCGTCGTTGCGATCTCCACCGGAGACATCTTCCGCGCCAACGTCAAGGGCGAGACTCCGCTCGGCGTCGAAGCCAAGAAGTACATGGACGCCGGCGACTTCGTCCCGGACAGCGTCACCAACAAGATGGTGCGCGATCGCCTCAATGAGGACGACGTCGAGGCAGGCTTCCTGCTCGACGGGTACCCGCGCACCACCGCGCAGGTGGACTACCTCGAGGACATCCTCGCCGGCGCTGACCAGAAGCTCGACGTCGTGCTCCAGCTCACCGCTGACGACGAGGAGCTGGTTACCCGCCTCCTGGGCCGTGCCAAGGAAACCGGCCGCAGCGACGACAACGAAGGCGTTATCCGTCACCGGCTGGACCTCTACCACGAGCAGACCGAACCTGTGGTGGCCAAGTATGCCGAACGCGGCATCCTGACCCAGGTGGACGGCATCGGTGCCATCGACGAAGTCACCGAGCGCGTCATGGAAGCGATCAAGTCGGCCCAGGCCGCCTGATCCTCACCCCCTGATCCACGCATGCTCAATGCGGCTGACGCAGAACAGAGACGCAGTGCAGAAGGGCGCGTTCCGTACCATCGGGTACGGGACGCGCCCTTCGGCGTTGGGTGGCCCCGCAACGGGCCCGTTCCGAACCGTTGAACCGGTACGGGAGAATAGAGCTTGAAGACTTGGGTTGATGACCCATGGTGGAGGCCCGGGATCCAGCCCGCCCGGACCGCGAGAGAAAATTTTGAGGTAGCGATGGCATTCGGCCAGGCACGCATTGAATACAAGACCAACGCCCAGATGCGCACGATGCACGAGGCCGGACTGGTCCTGAGCCGGGCACTGGATGCAGCGGTGGCCGCCGCGGCCCCCGGCGTCACCACGGCCCGGCTGGACGAGGTTTTCGCCGCCGTGCTCCAGGACGCCGGCGCCAAGTCCAACTTCCTCGGCTACCACGGGTTCCCGGCCACGATCTGCACCTCGGTGAACGAAGAGGTGGTGCACGGCATCCCCGGCGGCCGGGTTCTGGCGGACGGCGACATCATCTCGATCGACGGCGGCGCGATCGTGGACGGCTGGCACTCCGATTCGGCGCGGACTGTGGTTGTCGGCACCGCCGATCCCGAAGACGTACGCCTCTCCGAGGTTACCGAGGAGGCCATGTGGCGTGGCATCGCAGCCCTGGCCACCGGGAAATTCGTGGGCGATATCGGCAACGCCGTGGACGACTACGTCTCCTCCGTGCCGGGCAAACCGCTGGGCATCCTGGAGGACTATGTAGGGCACGGAATCGGCTCCGAGATGCACATGGCTCCGGACGTGCTGAACTACCGCACCGGCCACCGCGGGCCGAAGATCCGCCCGGGGCTGTGCCTCGCAATCGAGCCCATGCTGGTCCGGGGCAGCATCGAGACCGCAATCCTGGACGACGACTGGACCGTCGTCACCACGGATGGCAAGCGCTCCTGCCAGTGGGAGCACTCGGTCGCTGTGCACGAGAAGGGGATCTGGGTCCTCTCGGCACCTGACGGGGGAGCGGCGAAACTGGCGCCGCTCGGCGTCGTGCCCGTCCCGATTCCCTAGGCCCGAACTACACGGCGACTCGCGGGTTTTCTGGCGACGCGCAAAATCCCTGGCGACGGAAGACCCATAGCGCCAGGGATTTTGCGTGTCGCGGGTCAGCGGGGGCGCACAATGGAGCCATGGGAGCAACGGGAGCCATCACAGACGTGGCCGGGATCCGGGTGGGGCATGTCCAAAAGTCCGGCGACGGCTGGCTGAGCGGAGTGACTGTGGTTCTCCCGCCGCCGGGCACCGTCGGCTCGGTCGACGTCCGGGGCGGCGGGCCCGCGACGCACGAGACGGACTCACTGGATCCCACTACGCTGTCCCAGACCGTGGACGCCGTGGTCCTGACCGGGGGCAGCGCCTTTGGCCTTGCAGCCGCGGGCGGCGCCATGCGCTGGTGCGAGGAGAACGGCCGAGGCTTCACGGTCCCCGGCGGGCTTGTTCCGATCGTGCCGGCGGCCGCGATTTTCGACCTGGGCCGCGGCGGCGATTTCTCCGCCCGCCCCGGAGAGGCGATGGGCTACGCGGCGACGGCCGCCGCCGCCGGGCAGCCGGAAAGGCACGACGTCGAACGCGGCAACGTCGGCGCCGGCACAGGAGCGGCAATCGGCAGGGGCACCTACAAAGGGGGAGTGGGCACAGCCTCCCTCACCCTAAACAACATCTCCAAAGACGGGCCGGTGGTGGTAGGAGCCATAGCCGTAGTCAACGCGCTGGGGTTACCTTTTGGGGCGAAAGCCGCGCAGGTCCCCGAGACGGCGCCGCCGCTCAACACCACACTTGTCGTCGTCGCCACGGATGCCGTCCTGGACAAGGCGGACTGCAAACGCACCGCCTCCGCGGCCCATGCCGGACTGGCCAGGGCTTTGAATCCAAGCCACACCCTCGCCGACGGCGATACCGTGTTCGCGCTGGCGACGGGCGCCGTCGCGCTTGACCGCAGCACCCCGGCAGCCCGGCAGATCAGCCTCATTACCCTGCAGAGCGCGGCCGCCGACGTCGTCCGGCTGGCCATCCTCGACGGGATCTCGCGGGCGGAGGCAGTGACGACGGCGGCCGGGACGCTAGGTGCGTACGGACGCTGAGTGCGCTACGATGGGCGGATTTAACTTCGGATTTAACAATCGGGCCGCGATGGCGTAGTGTTGTCTGTTGGTTGTCTGCCCCGTTGTGCCCTTTTGGGGTCGGGTGGCACCAACCAATCAATCAAAAACGTCCGCGGTCATGACCGGTGCAAACCGGGAGGCTGCGGCAACAACAGTTAGCGGAGGGTATGGCCAAGAAGGACGGGGTCATTGAGATCGAGGGCGTTGTGACCGAGGCGCTGCCCAACGCGATGTTTCGCGTTGAGCTCACCAACAAGCACATCGTTCTGGCACACATCTCTGGAAAGATGCGCCAGCACTACATCAGGATCCTCCCCGAGGACCGCGTAGTGGTGGAGCTGAGCCCTTACGACCTGACACGTGGTCGTATCGTCTACCGCTACAAGTAAACACTGGGCGGCCAGGGCGACAGCCGAGGGCCGGTCCAGCTGACCAACTGCAACACGCAAAGGAACGCCATGAAGGTCAAGCCGAGCGTCAAGCAGATCTGCGAAAAGTGCAAAGTGATCCGCCGTAATGGCCGGGTCATGGTGATCTGCGAGAACCCGCGCCACAAGCAGCGCCAGGGCTAATTTCCTTCACAGGAAATCCTGGGTTGCTAACCCACGCAAGTAAATAAAGGCAGCACAAGCTGAACTGGGACGTATTGAGCCCGGACAGCTAACCCCCGGTCGGAGGCTGGGGCCGCACTGTAAGTGCGGGTGTACTGCCTACGACCTCCGGTTTATACAAGGAGTACTGCCAATATGGCTCGTCTCGCTGGCGTAGACATTCCCCGCGAAAAGCGGTTGGAAATTGCGCTTACTTACATCTACGGCGTGGGCAAGACCCGTGCACACGAAACCCTGGCTGCTACCGGCATCAGTGCAGACGTTCGGGTCAAGGACCTGACCGACGCACAGCTGGTTGAGCTGCGTGACTACATTGAAGGCAACTACAAGGTTGAGGGTGACCTTCGCCGCGAAGTGGCCGCTGATATCCGCCGCAAGGTTGAAATCGGCAGCTACGAAGGTATTCGCCACCGCAAGGGCCTGCCCGTACGCGGTCAGCGTACGAAGACGAACGCGCGTACCCGCAAGGGTCCGAAGCGCACCGTCGCAGGCAAGAAGAAGGCCCGCTAAACCCCAGTTGCCCCCTAGGATCGCTTACGCGATTTCTGGGAACCCGGCAAGTGTGGGCCAAGCATAGGCTTCCCCCCATAACTTTCTGTAGGAGAAAAAATGCCCCCGAAGACTCGTGGCGCGGTTCGCAAGCCGCGTAAGAAGGACAAGAAGAATATCGCGCTGGGCCAGGCGCACATCAAGAGCACCTTTAACAACACCATCGTGTCCATCACGGACCCGAACGGTGCTGTMATCTCCTGGGCTTCGTCCGGTGAGGTTGGCTTCAAGGGCTCGCGTAAGTCCACCCCGTTCGCTGCCCAGATGGCCGCCGAAGCCGCCGCAAAGCGTGCACAGGAGCACGGCATGCGCAAGGTTGACGTGTTCGTCAAGGGACCGGGTTCCGGACGCGAAACCGCCATCCGCTCGCTGCAGGCCGCTGGCCTCGAGGTTGGCTCCATCCAGGACGTCACCCCCAGCGCCCACAACGGCTGCCGTCCGCCGAAGCGCCGCCGCGTCTAAGGCTTTCCAGCGCCCAGGAGCTTGCCCGGACCCTCACCGGTCCGGGCAGGCCCGGCCGCGTTAAGTCTTCAGACCGATCTTTCCACCACCTGTGTTGCGTCATATAGCGGATGCTCGCCGAAAGGAAACCTAAGTGCTCATTGCACAGCGCCCCACCCTCTCCGAAGAGGTCGTCTCCGAAAACCGCTCACGGTTCATCATCGAACCGCTGGAGCCGGGCTTTGGTTACACCCTCGGAAACTCCCTCCGCCGTACCCTGCTCTCCTCCATCCCCGGTGCCTCTGTAACGAGCATCCGGATCGATGGCGTGCTGCACGAGTTCACCACGGTTCCGGGTGTCAAGGAAGATGTCACTGAGATCATCCTGAACATCAAGAACCTGTCGGTTTCCTCCGAGCACGACGAGCCGGTTGTTGCTTACCTGCGCAAGCAGGGACCGGGAGTCGTCACCGCCGCGGACATCGCTCCGCCGGCCGGCGTCGAATTCCACAACCCGGATCTGCACATTGCCACGCTGAACTCGAAGGGCAAGTTCGAACTCGAACTGACCATCGAGCGCGGTCGCGGCTACGTTTCGGCAGCTCAGAACAAGTCCGGCGACTCCGAGATCGGCCGCATCCCGGTCGACTCGATCTACTCGCCGGTCCTGAAGGTTACTTTCCGCGTGGAAGCTACCCGTGTTGAGCAGCGCACTGACTTCGACAAGCTCATTGTCGACGTCGAGACCAAGCAGGCAATCGCCCCGCGCGACGCCGTTGCTTCGGCAGGTACCACCCTGGTGGAACTGTTCGGTCTGGCCCGCGAGCTGAACACCGCAGCTGAAGGTATCGAGATCGGTCCGTCGCCGACGGACGCTGCCCTGGCAGCCGACATGGCACTGCCGATCGAGGATCTGGACCTGACGGTCCGTTCCTACAACTGCCTCAAGCGTGAGGGCATCCACACCGTGGGTGAACTCGTTGCCCGCTCCGAGGCTGACCTCATGGACATCCGCAACTTCGGCGCGAAGTCCATCGATGAGGTCAAGGCCAAGCTGGTCGAACTGGGCCTGTCCCTCAAGGACTCCCCTCCCGGTTTCGATCTCGCAGCACGTGCCGCAGCCATCGAAGAGGACGACGCCGCGTTCAGCGACGACGAGCTCTAACCAACAGATCTTGGCCGGCTGGCTGGATGCACCCTGGTGTGCGCAGCCCAACGGCTTCCAATGAGGAGAAACTATAATGCCTACCCCCGCTAAGGGTCCGCGCCTCGGAGGCGGAGCGGCTCACGAGCGTCTTATGCTCGCGAACCTGTCCGCCGCACTTTTCGAGCACAAGCGGATCACCACCACGGTGACCAAGGCCAAGCGCCTGAAGCCGTACGCCGAGCGCCTGGTGACTTTCGCCAAGCGTGGCGACCTCGCGTCCCGCCGTCGTGTACTCGGCCTGATCAGCAACAAGGGCGTCGTCCACGAGCTGTTCACCGACATTGCACAGGCAGTGGAAAACCGCGATGGCGGCTACACCCGCATCACCAAGATCGGCAACCGCAAGGGCGACAACGCTCCCATGGCTGTCATCGAACTGGTTCTCGAGCCGGTTTCGGCAAAGCAGGCCGTGGTAGCAGAGGCTACCTCTGCTGCCAAGCGCGACGCCGACAAGAAGGACGCCGAAAAGGCCGAAGCAGCTCCGGTTGCCGAGACCGAAGAGGCTGCTGAGACCGAAGAGGCTCCGGTCGCTGAGACCGAAGCCGCTACCGAAGAGGCTCCGGCCGCTGAGGAAGCAGCCGCTGAGTCCGAGAAGGACGCGAAGTAATTCGCTAAGTCTTTCTTATAGACTTAAGTCTATGAACGAGCTCAAACCCGCTGCCCCCGTCTTGGGGGGCGGCGGGTTTTTGCGTATCCGGCTGGATGTGGCGTACGACGGCGGCCCGTTCAGCGGGTGGGCCGTGCAGCCGGGACTGCGCACCGTCCAGGGCGTCCTGGAGGAGGCCCTCGCGCTGCTGATCCGCCGCCCCGTCCGGGTCACGGTTGCCGGGCGCACCGACGCCGGGGTGCACGCCCGCGGCCAGGTAGTCCACCTGGACCTCAGCGAGGCGGAGTGGCTGGGCCTGAACCGGGGCGCCGAACTGGATCCCGCCGTCGCCCTTCTCCGCCKCATCCGCGGTGCCTTGAGCCGTGGCCTGGGCGACCTCAGCGGCGCCATCGAGGTGCACCGGGTGAGCGTGGCACCCGTTGGCTTCGATGCCCGGTTCTCCGCCCTCTGGCGCCGCTATTCCTACCGGATCGCGGACGGCCCCGCGCTGTGGGACCCGCTGGGACGCGCCTCGACCCTGTGGCACAAGGTGCCGCTGGACGTCGGTCTCCTCAACGAGGGCGCCGCGCCGCTGCTGGGCCTGCAGGACTTCCGCTCGTACTGCAAGCCCCGCGAGGGGGCCACGACCATCCGTGAACTGCAGCGCTTTGAATTCGCGCGCGGCACGGACGGGGTCATTGTCGTCACCGTTCAGGCTGACGCGTTCTGCCACAACATGGTCCGCTCCCTGGTGGGCTCGGCGTTGTACGTGGGGGAGGGCGAAGAGGCCCCGGA
>NZ_JBFTZW010000063.1:0-18254 GCF_056406555.1 Arthrobacter sp. P1_B4 | reverse complement strand
AGTGTCCTCTGGCCGCAACGAAGAATGGGCATGGCCCTCTGGCCCGGCCGCCGTCGTAGGGCATGTCCATCGCTCAGCAGGGGCACAGAGCATGAGGCCCAAGTGTCCTCTGGCCGCAACGAAGAATGGGCATGTCCTCCCGGGCAGCCCACGCACGTTGGATATTTCCGCTCCGGCGGCCCGTATCCGTTGGGCATGTCCATCGCTCAGCGCGGGCAGTGAGCATGAGGCCCAAGTGTCCTCTGGCCGCAGCAAAAAATGGGCATGTCCCACGGGGGGAAATGTTCACCCGGAACGAATTTCTGGCACTCGCCTTGACCGAGTGCTAACCATTTACATAGAGTCGTCATTAGCACTCTCCCTAGGAGGGTGCTAACACATGAAGCGCGATCCGCCAGGCACGCTGCCGGCACCGCGACGACGGTCTGTGCGCCTTGGCATCACCGCTTCATAGTCCACGAATTTGCTGACGAAAAGGAGAGGTCCGAGTGTCGGTCTCTATTAAGCCTCTTGAGGATCGTATTGTTGTCCGCCCGCTCGAAGCCGAGCAGACCACGGCTTCCGGCCTGGTTATCCCGGACTCCGCGCAGGAGAAGCCGCAGGAAGGCGAAGTTGTTGCAGTAGGCCCCGGCCGCTTCGATGACAACGGCAACCGCGTTCCCGTTGACGTTGCCGTCGGCGACGTCGTCATCTACTCCAAGTACGGCGGAACCGAAGTCAAGACCGGCGGCACCGAGTACCTCGTACTCTCCGCCCGCGACGTTCTGGCGATCGTCGTAAAGTAACTCTCTTGGACCCCCGCGCAGCCGATCCTTCGCAATGAACGGATCAGTTGCGCGGGGTTCTGTCTTGAAAGGACAAAACCATGGCAAAGCAGCTTGCGTTTAACGACGCTGCCCGCCGGTCGCTTGAAGCCGGCATCGATAAGCTCGCCAACACCGTCAAGGTCACGCTGGGCCCGCGCGGCCGCAACGTCGTACTGGACAAGAAGTGGGGCGCCCCCACGATCACCAACGATGGTGTGACCATCGCCCGTGAAGTCGAGCTGGACGACCCCTACGAGAACCTTGGCGCGCAGCTTGCCAAGGAGGTCGCCACCAAGACCAACGATGTTGCCGGCGACGGCACCACCACCGCCACCGTTCTGGCCCAGGCCCTGGTCAAGGAAGGCCTGCGCAACGTAGCGGCAGGCGCCGCACCGGGCGAAATCAAGCGCGGCATCGAGGTTTCGGTCGAGGCCGTTGCCGCCCGCCTGCTGGAGAACGCGCGCCCGGTTGAAGGCACGCAGGTTGCCAACGTGGCCGCAATCTCCGCCCAGAGCGACGAGGTCGGCGAGCTCCTGGCCGAGGCGTTCGGCAAGGTCGGCAAGGATGGTGTGATCACCATCGAGGAGTCCTCCACCACGCAGACCGAGCTGGTCCTGACCGAGGGCATGCAGTTCGACAAGGGCTACCTGTCCCCGTACTTCGTCACTGACGCGGAACGCCAGGAGGCCGTCCTCGAGGACGCCCTGATCCTGATCAACCAGGGCAAGATCTCCTCGGTGCAGGACTTCCTGCCGCTGCTGGAAAAGGCGCTGCAGAGCTCCAAGCCGCTCTTCATCATCGCCGAAGACGTCGAGGGCGAGGCCCTGTCCACGCTGATCGTCAACCGCATCCGCGGCACGCTGAACGTCGTCGCCGTCAAGGCGCCGGGCTTCGGTGACCGCCGCAAGGCCATGCTGCAGGACATCGCGACCCTCACCGGTGCGCAGGTTGTCTCCGCGGAGCTGGGCCTGAGCCTGGACACCGTTGGCCTTGAGGTGCTCGGCACCGCACGCCGCATCACGGTCACCAAGGACAACACCACGATCGTCGACGGCGCCGGTTCGGCCGAGGACGTCGCCGCCCGTGTTGCCCAGCTGCGCGCCGAGCTGACCCGCACCGATTCGGACTGGGACAAGGAAAAGCTGCAGGAACGCCTGGCCAAGCTGGCCGGCGGCATCGGCGTGATCAAGGTCGGCGCTGCCACCGAGGTTGAGCTGAAGGAAAAGAAGCACCGCATCGAGGACGCCGTGTCCTCCACCCGCGCTGCCCTCGAAGAGGGCATTGTGGCCGGCGGCGGCTCCGCCCTCATCCACGCGCTGAAGGCGCTCGACGAGGACCCCGCCGTTCAGGCCCTCGAAGGTGACGCGGCTGCCGCCGTCGGCATTGTCCGCCGCGCCCTGACCCAGCCGCTGCGCTGGATCGCCCAGAACGCCGGCTTCGACGGCTATGTCGTCGTTGCCAAGGTCGCCGAATCCGCCGTGAACCAGGGCTTCAACGCCAAGTCCGGCGAATACGAAGACCTGATCGCCGCCGGCGTGATCGACCCCGTGAAGGTGACGCGTGCGGCTCTGCGCAACGCGGCCTCCATCGCGGCGCTGGTCCTCACCACAGAAACCCTCGTGGTGGAGAAGCCGGCTGACGAAGACGAGCACGCAGGGCACAAGCACTAGGCTCTGCCCGCAGGGGGACGGTCCGGCATCTGCCGGGCCGTCCCTTTTTCTGTCGAGTCGCTGCTGCCGTTCTGCCGTGTTCGTGGCCGCAAGTTGCCGTGATTCTGGCAGAGTTAACCCGTCAGGTGCCGCTCTAGCGTCGCGGGTTCACTGGAAACTCCCACGTTGGCATGCCTCAATGGGGATCAGTGGCCGCCGTGGCGATTGGCCATCAAAATTACGTTTTGGTAACATGGAGGCTTTGGTTATCTGGTTGAGGGGTAGTTCTATGACACAGCAAGGAACCTTGCCCCGGCCTGCCCGGCAGAATGCCGCGGCGGGGCACGATCCCGCAGCCAAGTCCGGCCGAAAATCCACCTTCAGGCCCGAAATCCAGGGACTCCGGTCCCTCGCTGTGCTGATGGTCATGACCTATCACATCTGGCTGGGCCGGGTGTCCGGCGGCGTGGACGTTTTCCTGCTGATCTCGGCCTTCCTCATGACGCTGCAGTTCGTGGGCCGCTACGAGCAGGGCCGGTCCATGGCCCTCATCAAACACTGGCTGCACCTGTTCCGGCGCCTCGTCCCGGCCGCCGTCACCGTCCTGGTGGCCATCCTTGCCGCAACGGTCCTCTTCCTGCCCCGGACCCGGTGGATGGAAATCATCAACCAGGGCTGGGCCTCGCTGGGCTATGCCGAGAACTGGCTCCTGCAGACCCAGGCGACGAACTACTACGCCGCGGACCACAGCCAGGCCAGCCCCTTCCAGCATTTCTGGTCCCTTTCGATCCAGGGCCAGGTCTTTATCCTGTGGCCGCTCATTTTTGTGGGGGCCGCGGTCGCCGCCAAGCGCTTCAGGCTCCGCTACCGCGTGCTGCTGTGCTACATCTTCGCCGTGATCTTCGTTGTTTCGCTGCTCTACTCGATCGTCTTCACGCAGGCGAGCCAAACGGAGGCGTACTTCGACACCTGGGCCCGGCTGTGGGAGTTTGCCCTGGGCACGCTCGTGGCTTTGGCCCTTCCTGCCCTGCGGCTTCCGCGGGCCTGGCGGGTCGGGCTTGGCTGGCTGGGCATTGTCGCCATGCTCAGTTGTGGCCTCCTGCTCAACGTCCAGGCTTCCTTCCCCGGGTTCGTGGCGCTCTGGCCCACCCTGGCGGCCGCCTGTGTCATCGCAGCCGGGCAGTCAGGCAGCAAGCTGGGCGTCGACCGCATCCTGAGTTCCAAGCCCCTGGTCCGGCTGGGCGACATTTCGTATGCCCTGTACCTGTGGCACTGGCCGGTTCTGGTCATCGCCCTTGCCGTGATGCACAGGGAAAAGGCTGGTCTGATCACAGGCGCCGTCATCGTCACTGTTTCACTGGTGCTCGCCTACCTCACCACCCGCTTCATTGAGAAGCCCTGGCGTGAGTGGCAGTGGCCGGAGCTGCGGCGGCGCCGCGCCCTCGTGGCCATCGGCGTGGCCGTGGTCACCGCCGCCGTGCCGCTGACCGGGATTCAGATCCAGCAGCACCTTGAAAGCGAAGCAGTCCTGGCCCAAGCCCCGAAGAACAACCCGGGCGCCTTGGCGCTGACGCCGGGCTTTGTGGACCAGGCCGACGCGAACGCCGTCCTGCTCCCCACCCCGCAGACGCTGCCGCAGGACTGGGCCAGCCTCCCGAATTCTTGCTCCGGTGACCTGCAGCCGCAGGACCCGGTCCTTCAGAAGGACTGTTTCCAGAACAACCAATCCGACACCGGAGCGAAAAAGGTCCTCGTGATCGGGGATTCCCACGCACAGCAATGGCTGGGCTCGATTGCTCCCCTCAGCGATGAGAAGGGCTGGCGGCTCTACGCCATGCTCAAGGGTGCCTGCAAACCCAACATAACGCCGCAGCACGTCTCGGCGGATTGCGACAATTTCAATGCGGCCGTCGCGTCGGAAGTGAAGAACAACCCGCCGGACGCCATCATCATCGTGGGCACTGAGGCGGCGCCGTCGTCGCCACAGGAGACCGTGATCCCGGGCTTCGAAGCCACTGCGAAGGCTTGGACGGACGAGGGCATCAAGGTCGTGGCCCTCCGGGACAATCCACGCTTTACCTTCAACATGGCAGAGTGCGTAGCGACCAAGGGTGCCGACGCGCCGGACTGCAGGCCGCGCGAGCAGGGCCTCCTTGCGGCAACGAATCCCTTGGCCGCGCTGGAGGCCAAGCTGCCGGGCGTCGCGTTCGTTGACATGACTGACCTGATCTGCACCGGCACGGAATGCCCGGGCGCGGTCGGCAACACCTACGTCTACCTGGACAACAACCACCTCAGCCGGAGCTATGCGGCCAGCATGGCCCCCATGTTCAGCGAGAGGCTCCTCGCCGCGACCGGATGGGGCCCCTAAGCCTGACTGTCCCGGGGCCCCTAGGCCCGACGGTCCCCGGCCCCTAGGCCCCACGGCCCGGGGCCCCTAAGCCCGACGGCCCCGGAACTGCCGGCCGTCGCGGGCACCTGCGGCGCCCGTGGGTCAGTGCTGGGAGCGGTCCGCCCTGCGCCGCAGCTGGCGGGCGGTGTCCGGTGCCAGCCGCCTGGTCACCAGCCGGTAGAACAGCAGGACGCCGACGGCGGCCACGACGATTCCGACCAGGTTCAGGAAAAGCTGCAGGGCGGAGCCGGCTGCCTTCTGGTACTCGCCCAGGACCAGTGCCACGGCCACGAACCCGGCTGCCGGCACCGTGGTGACGGAGATGAACACCCCGATCAGCGCCGCCGAGCGCCGGCTGATGACCGACAGCATCCCGGCTGTCCCGGCGAGGACGGCGACGATCAGGGAATAGGGGCCGGGGTGGTAGATGAATTCAACTGCTGAACCGTGGTCCAGCGCGTCCGCGGGGAACAGCCCGAGTGGCACGGAGAGCCACGCGGTCAGCGCGGCGGCCAGCATCGCGACGGGAAAACCAACGCCGAGGGCCAGAGCCGCGTCACGGCCAAGCCGCCGCTGGCGCCGGACCAGGGCCACGGCCAGGGCAGCCAGCGGGCCGAACTCCGGGCCCACGGCCATGGCACCGACAATCGCAATGGTGGAGTCCGTCACGATGCCGATGGCCGCCAGCTGGGTCGCCAGGACCAGGAACGCCAGGAAACTCCACGTCAGGCGCGAATCCTCGCCGGTCTGCCGCGAGACCTCGTCCCAGATCACGGCGTCCGCGCCCTCACCTGGAGCCTCGGCCTCCGCCTTGTCGGCGCGGTCCGAGAGCACAAGGTCCGGTGCGATGACCGTAATCGATCCCCGCTGCTGGACATCGAGGGCGTGCAGCTTCTCCACGAGCCCCTCCACGGATTCCCGGGCCAGCAAGACCTCGATGACGTCCCCGGGCGGCGTGACGGAAGAGGCCTTCGCGAGCGCCACTTCCGAGACTCCGACGTGGTTTGTACAACTTTCGAGAACAACTCCGGACAATTCACCCGGAACACAAATGCGCACCTGCACGATCACTTGGCGGCCTCCTCAGACTCCTACCAGCCTAGCTTCCGCCCCGCGGCCGACGGCGCCGCCGGCCTCCTGGGGGCGCCGCCGGCCAGGCGGGTGAAGGACACCGCCGGGCCCGTGTGATTGGCCAAGAAAATTACGTTTCGGTAACATTGATGTTTTGGAAACCGGCCTGAAGGGATCTTTGTGTCGAACGAGCGAACCACCGTTACCCCGCCACGGGCGGATGCAGGTTCTCCGGCGACCCGAAAAACAAGCTACCGCCCCGAAGTCCAGGGCCTTCGCGCCCTCGCGGTCCTCATGGTGGTCACGTACCACGTGTGGCTGGGCCGGGTCTCCGGCGGCGTGGACATCTTCCTCCTCATTTCAGCCTTCCTGATGACACTTAGCTTCACGCGGAAAGTCGAAAGCGGCGCGCCGCTGCGGCTGCTCAGCCACTGGCTGCATCTGCTCAAGCGCCTGCTGCCCGCCGTCGTCGTGGTGGTTCTCGGCGTCCTCGCCGGAACCTGGGCCGTCCTGCCGCAAAGCCGCTGGCCCGACGTCCTTGAACAGGCCTGGGCCTCCCTGCTGTACCGGCAGAACTGGCTCCTGGCGGACAGCGCCGTGGACTACTACGCCCAGGACCATTCGGGCGCGAGCCCGCTCCAGCACTTCTGGTCACTCTCGATCCAGGGCCAGGTGTTCGTGCTCTGGCCGCTCGTTTTTGCCGGCACCGCACTTCTTTCCCGCCTGCTCCGCCGCCGGACCGGCCAGGACCACGTCCTGCTGCGTTACCGCTCCCTGCTGGCCGCGGCCTTCGGCGCCATCTTCGCCGTGTCCCTGGCCTACTCGATCCAGCAGACCGCAACGAACCAGGCCCACGCCTACTTCGATACCGGCGCTCGGCTCTGGGAGTTCGCGCTCGGCTCGCTCCTTGCCCTCGCCCTGCCGTACCTGAAACCGGGCACGGTCCTGCGCGTCGTGCTCGGCTGGGCCGGCCTCGTGGCCATGCTCTCCTGCGGGCTCCTGCTGACCGTGGACCGTTCGTTCCCCGGATTCATCGCGCTGTGGCCCACGCTGGCCGCCGCCGCGATCATCACCGCCGGTCAAAGCGGCAGCCGCTTCGGGGTTGACCGCTTCCTGACCTGGAAACCCCTGGTGGCGCTGGGGGATAACTCCTACGCGCTCTACCTCTGGCACTGGCCGCTGCTGGTCCTGGCCCTCGCCGGGGCGGGCATCACGGCGCCCAACCTGTTCCAGGGGCTGTGCATCGTTGCCGCGTCCCTCGTCCTGGCCGTGCTCACCACCCGCTTCGTCGAGAAGCCGCTGCGCGAATGGCACTGGCCCAAGCGCCGCGCCTGGCGGACCGCCGTCGTGATCGCCGCCTGTGGTGCCCTGCTGGCGGGTCCCGTCGCCGTGTGGCAGAGCCAGCTCCTGGCCGACGAAGCCGAGGCGGCGTCCCAGCCCAAGGAACTGACCCCCGGCGCGGCCGCCCTGGCACCGGAAAACGCCGGCAAGCCCACGCCGGAAGCCAAGATCATCCCCGCGCCGGCGGCGATGAAGAACGAGTGGGCGGACATCGACGGGCTGTGCACGGACGCCAACGTCCCCAGCGACCCCCTGCTTCAGGGGTGCCTGCAGAACAACAAGCCGGACAAGGTCACCAAACGGATCGTGGTGCTCGGTGACTCCCATGCCCAGCAGTACATGGCGGCGCTGGGCCCCATCGCGAAAAGCCACGGCTGGGAAGTTGTCACGCTCCTGAAGGGCAACTGCCGCTTCGGCGGGGAGTCCCCGGAGCGGGACGCGGACTGCAACGCCTTCAACCGGGCCAGCGCGCAGTACGTCCTGGACCACCGCCCCGACGCCGTTTTCACGGTTGCTTCCCTGACCCACAAGGAAGCGCCGTTCGAGACCGAAGTGCCTGAGTACCTGGCGGGCATCAAGCCCTTCACCGACGCCGGCATGGACGTGGTGGGCATCCGCGACAACCCCCGCTTCACCATCAATATGCCCGAGTGCGTCCAGAAGTACGGCCCGGATGCCTCGGAGTGCAACGTGCCGGAGCAGGAATCGCTCGCGGGGTCCTCGCCGCTGGACGCGTACCGCGGCCAGGTGCCCAGGCTGCACCTCATGGACATGAGCGATTTCATCTGCGCCAACGGAACATGCCCCGCGGTGGTCGGCAACGTGTACGTGTACAAGGACGACAACCACCTGACCAAGACGTACGTCCAGACCATGATCCCCATGTTCGAACAGCGGCTGCTCGCCGCCACCGGCTGGAAGTAGGCCTGCGCCCACCGTCCGGCGCCCACCGGCCCGGAAGCAGGCCCGGCCGGCCGGGGGAGCCGTGCGGGCATGGGGCGGCTCACATTGAAACCGGACATTACCGCCCGGAATATGGCTATCGCCGCCAAGGTTCTACTATTTATTGAGGACTTCTGCACGAATCATCTGCACGAACCTTCTGCATGACCTTCTGCACAGGCCAGACCCGTAATGACGGGCTGGTCATCTGTTGCAACCCCTACCCGTGACCCCGTAACCCAAGGTAAGAGGCGCACTCATGACCCAGCCCGAACACGATCCCTTCGGCTTCATCGGCCTGACGTACGACGACGTCCTGCTCCTGCCCGGCCACACCGACGTGATCCCTTCGGAAGCGGACACGTCGTCCCGGATCTCCAAGCGCATCACGGTCCAGACGCCGCTGCTCTCCGCCGCGATGGACACAGTCACGGAGTCCCGGATGGCCATCGCCATGGCCCGCCAGGGCGGTCTTGGCGTCGTGCACCGCAACCTCTCCATCGCCGACCAGGCCGACCAGGTGGACCGGGTCAAGCGCAGCGAATCCGGCATGATCACCAACCCCCTGACCATCGGCCCCGAGGCCACGCTGGCCGAGCTGGACGAAATCTGCGCACGCTACCGTGTCTCCGGCCTGCCGGTCGTGGACGAGGGCAACAGGCTGCTGGGCATCGTCACCAACCGCGACACCCGCTTCGTGCCCGAATCCGACTTCCCGCTGCGGCTGGTCAGCGATGTCATGACCAAGATGCCGCTCGTGACCGGACACGTCGGCATCAGCCGCGAGGAAGCCTCGCACAAGCTGGCCACGAACAAGATCGAGAAGCTCCCGCTCGTTGACGAGCAGGGCCGGCTCAAGGGCCTGATCACCACGAAGGACTTCACCAAGGCCGAGCAGTACCCGCTCGCCACCAAGGACGACGAAGGCCGCCTGCGCGTCGGCGCGGCGATCGGCTTCTTCGGCGACGGCTGGGAACGCGCCATGGCGCTGATCGACGCCGGTGTGGATGCCCTCTTCGTGGACACCGCGAACGGCCACTCCCAGGGTGTGCTGGAAATGATCCGCCGGCTCAAGTCCGATCCCGTTGCCGCGCACGTGGACATCATCGGCGGCCAGGCCGCCACCCGCGAAGGCGCCCAGGCCCTGATCGACGCCGGTGCCGACGGCATCAAGGTTGGCGTCGGTCCCGGGTCCATCTGCACCACCCGTGTGGTGGCCGGCGTCGGCGTCCCGCAGATCACGGCCATTTATGAGTCCGCGAAGGCCGCCATCCCGGCCGGCGTGCCGCTGATCGCCGACGGCGGCCTGCAGTACTCCGGTGACATCGGCAAGGCGCTCGTCGCCGGCGCCGACACCGTGATGCTCGGCTCCCTCCTGGCCGGTTGCGACGAATCCCCGGGCGACCTGATTTTCGTCAACGGCAAGCAGTTCAAGAGCTACCGCGGCATGGGCTCCCTCGGCGCCATGCAGACCCGCGGCAAGAACACCTCCTACTCCAAGGACCGCTACTTCCAGGCCGACGTCTCCGGCGATGACAAGCTCATCCCGGAAGGCATCGAGGGCCGGGTCGCGTACCGCGGTCCGCTGTCATCGGTGGCGTACCAGCTGGTCGGCGGGCTCCGCCAGACCATGTTCTACACCGGCGCCCCGACCGTGGCCGAGCTGAAGGCACGCGGCAAGTTCG
This sequence comes from Arthrobacter sp. P1_B4, assembly GCF_056406555.1. Lineage (NCBI taxonomy): Bacteria > Bacillati > Actinomycetota > Actinomycetes > Micrococcales > Micrococcaceae > Arthrobacter > Arthrobacter sp. P1_B4. The sequence goes on along the minus strand of NZ_JBFTZW010000063.1, from coordinate 8,368 downwards.
TGCGCATCACCGCGGCCGGGCTCAAGGAGTCTCACCCGCACGACATCCAGATGACGGTCGAGGCCCCCAACTACGGGTCCCGCTAAGACCCGCCGGGTGGGCCCGCCGAAACCACGGTTTCGGCGGGCCCACCCTGTTTAAGGGCGCCCCGATTCCCGGCGGCGGTGCCGCTCACGCCCCGGCTCCGGGTCCCGGAACTAGGCTGGAGGCATGTCCGAACTCCTGCCGGCACGCGCGCCCAAACGCAAGCTCGCGCTCAAGCCCTACGCCCGCGCCGTGGCACAAGTGCTGCGGGTGAGCTTCCGGGCCTCGCCCGCCGCCGTCGTCATGAAGGTCCTGGGCTCGCTGATCTCGGCACTGCTGCCGCTGGTCACGACGTACTTCGCCGCCCTGACCACCACGGCGCTGGCCGCCGCCTACGCGGGCGACGCCGACGCCGGCGCGCAGGCCGTCGTGTACGTCATCATCACCGCGGCACTCGGGCTCTTCTGGGGGTCGTTCAGCAGCGTGGACCGCTACATCCAGCAGCTCATGAGTTTCCGGGTCGGCGCGATCGTCGGTGACCTGATGTACGAGCGCTTCCTGACCCTGGACTTCTGGCGCTACGACGACAAAGAAACCGTGGACCTGTACGACCGGGCGAAGCGTTTCTCCGACTCCTACGCCCGCGTCCTGGACCGGATCGCCGCCATTTTCACCCAGCTCGTCTCCGTGCTGCTGGCGATCGGCGCGCTGCTGCTGGTCAGCTGGTGGATCGCCGTGATCGTCCTGGTTGCGATCGTCCCCAGCGTCTACCTGCAGTTCAAGCTCTCCCGCGAACAGATCGCGCACTGGAACACCCAGGTCGATTCGCGCCGGCAGCGCAGGATGATCGAAACCAACCTCCTGCGACCGCAGCACATCGCCGAGATGCGGCTTTACGGGATTGTCGGCTATCTGATGGGCCTGCGCTCCCGGCTGCGGGACGCCGATGAAAAGCGCCGGCTGGACTTCCAGAAGCGCTACATCCCCAAACAGCTCGCGGCCGATGCCCTGCAGTACGGCGCCGAGGTGGTCTCGCTGATCTGGGTGGTGGGCCAGATCATCGCCCGGGCCCAGCCGGTGGGGCAGTTCCTCTATGTCCAGCAGATTGTCAGCCGCGCCCTCTCGACCGCCAACAGCCTCGTCTCCTCACTGAGCTCGATCGACGAGGACCTGGCGAACCTCACGGACTACGAACTCTTCATGGCCTTGCCCGTGCCGTCCGGCCACGCCCCGCCGCTGCTGCAGGCGCCGAAGACGGTGGAACTGCGGGACATCCGCTTCACGTACACCGGCAGCGAACTGGAGGTGATCCGCGGCATTTCGATGACCATCAGGCAGGGCCAGCACATCGCGATCGTGGGGGAGAACGGGGCCGGCAAGTCCACCCTGATCCGTATCCTGGCCGGGCTGTACCGTCCCGACTCCGGGCAGGTGATGCTCGACGGCGTGGACCTCGCCGCCGTCGACGTCACCTCCTGGCACCGGCACCTGGCGGTGCTCAGCCAGGAGTTCCTGAAGTATGAATTCGCCACCGCGGCGGAAAACATCTTCTTCGGCGACGTCGATTCGCCCCGCGACGACGGACGGGTCCGGCGCTCCGCCGCGGATGCCGAGGCCCTCGAATTCATCAACAAACTGCCCAACGGCCTGGACAACCACGTCAGCAACTGGATGGAGGACCCGCGCGGGCGGAAGGGCTCCGGCCTTTCCGGCGGGCAGTGGCAGCGGCTGGCGATGGCCCGGAACTTCTACCGCGGCGCATCGTTCATGGTGATGGACGAGCCGACGTCGGCCATCGACGCGCTGGCCGAACACCGGATCTTCACGCGGCTCTTCGCTGACCGCAGCAGCACCATCATCGCCATCAGCCACCGCCTGGCCACGATCGAGAAGGCCGATGTGGTCTACATGCTCGAGGAAGGCCGCATCGTGGAACAAGGCACCCACAGGGAACTTGTGGCGCGCCGCGGCCGGTACTTCCGGATGTTCGAGTCCCAGCTCACCGTCCCCGACACCGAGAACGTCAGCGGCGAGTAAGCGGAGCGCCCTCGATGGTCGTCCGCACCCGGGCCAGGCTGGGTTCGGGCGGGACGCTGCTGAAACCGAAGCCGACGGCGGGGCGGACGGCGGCGAGCGGGCCGGCGTCGGCGCCGTCCCAGCTGACGGTCGCGGCGTCGATGCGGTGCAGGTCGGTGACCCCGTAGTATTCCCGCCGGCCGCCCTTGGCCGTGCCCGCAGTGCGCACGCCGGGGAGGATCCTGCCCGCAACAGGGCTGACCGCACGCAGCCAGCGCGGATGCACCGCCAGAGCCCGGGGGACCAGCCGCGCCACGGCGCCCAGCCGGGTGCGGGACCCGAGCCGGGCGCGGATCCGCAGCGGCCCGGCGTCGACGGCGAGCTGCCCCACCCCATGCTCTGAAGCCAGTGGCACGATGCAGGTCTCGTCGAAGTTATAGACCGCGCTGATGAAATCGGCGGCCTCGACGCTCGGTGCCAGCAGGATCCGGTGGCCGCAGGGCAGCTGGACCATCGCGTCGGTGAAGGACCCGAACGGGGACTGCGTCCACACGCCCACCACCGCGCGCAGGCCCGATCCCGTGCCGAGCCCGGCAATGTGTCCGTCGAAGATCCAACGCTGTCCGTTACGCCAAAGCATGACGCCACAGTACGCCGAAGCGGCGCCCCGCGTCCGCTGGGATAACCTAGAGCAGTGACTTACGAGATTGAGATTGGCCGAGGCAAGCGTGGGCGTCGTGCCTACTCCCTGGATGACATTGCGATCGTCCCCAACCGGCGCACCCGTGACCCCAAGGACGTCTCCGTCTCCTGGCAGATCGATGCCTACAAGTTCGACATGCCGGTCATCGCGGCGCCGATGGATTCGGCCATGTCGCCGGAGACCGTCATCGCCCTGGGCCGTCTCGGCGGACTCGGTGTGCTCGACCTCGAAGGCCTGTGGACCCGGTACGAGAACCCGCAGTCCGTACTGGACGAAATCGCGGGCCTGGCTGACGAGACCAACAGCCCGGCCGTCACCCGGCGCATGCAGGAGCTCTACCAGGCGCCGATCCAGCCCGAGCTGATCACCTCCCGCCTCGCCGAGATCCGCGCCGCAGGCGTCACGGTGGCCGGCTCCCTGACCCCGCAGCGCACGCAGGAACACTACAAGACCGTGGTGGCCGCCGGCGTCGACATCTTCGTCATCCGCGGGACCACTGTCTCGGCCGAGCACGTCTCCAAGGACCACGAGCCGCTGAACCTCAAGCAGTTCATCTACGAACTCGACGTCCCCGTGATCGTCGGCGGGGCGGCCGGCTACACCCCGGCCCTGCACCTGATGCGCACCGGCGCCGCCGGCGTGCTGGTCGGCTTCGGCGGCGGAGCCACCACCACGACCCGCCGCGCCCTGGGCATCCACTCGCCCATGGCCTCCGCGATCTCCGACGTCGCGGCGGCCCGCCGGGACTACATGGACGAGTCCGGCGGACGCTACGTCCATGTGATCGCCGACGGCGGCATGGGATCCTCCGGCGACATCGTCAAAGCCATCGCCATGGGCGCCGACGCCGTGATGCTGGGCAGCGCCCTGGCCCGCGCCGACGAAGCCCCCGGCAAGGGATGGCACTGGGGCCAGGAAGCCCACCACCTCGAACTGCCCCGCGGCGACAGGGTCAATGTGGGAACGGTCGGGCCGCTCGAAGAGGTCCTGTTCGGGCCCGGCCACCACACCAACGGCACCTCCAACCTCGTCGGCGCGCTGCGCCGTTCAATGGCGACCACCGGCTACTCGGACCTGAAGGAATTCCAGCGCGTCGACGTCGTCGTCTCGCCGTACGCCGGCAACTGAAACCGCGCGCGGGCCGTTGAGGGCCCTGCCCATCCGGGAAACTTGGACGTAGTCTGGTGCCCTACGAGGTTTGATCCGGATGGAGGCGTGACATGAACAGTTTTCCCGGCGGTTCTGCCGAGGCCGGAGGTGCCCTCGGGCCAGCGGCCCGCGAGGCTTCAATCACTGTGCTCAGGGGCAGCACCGCCCCCGGCAAAGAGCTCGACATCCTGATCGTGGGCGGCGGCATCGTGGGTGCCGGCGCCGCCCTCGACGCCGTGACCCGAGGGCTCAGTGTGGGCATCGTCGAGGCCAACGACTGGGCCGCGGGGACGTCGTCGCGGTCCTCGAAGCTCATCCACGGTGGCCTCCGGTACCTCGAAATGCTCGACTTCGGCCTGGTCAAAGAGGCACTGCACGAGCGCGGCCTCATTCTCTCCGTCCTGGCGCCGCACCTGGCCCGGCCGGTCCCGTTCCTGTACCCGCTCCACAAACCGTTCCTGGAGCGGCCCTATGTCGGCGCCGGAATCGCCTTGTACGACGCGATGTCCATCACCGGCGGGCACAGCCGCGGCGTCCCCTTCCACAAGCACCTGTCCCGGCGAGGGACCCTGCGCGCCGCCCCCAGCCTCAAGGACGACGCCTTCGTCGGATCCATCCGCTACTACGACGGCCAGGTCGACGACGCCAAGTACGTCGCCAACCTCGTGCGGACCGCGGCGCACTATGGCGCCCACGCGGTCAACCAGATGTCGGTTGTGGACTTCGTGCGCGAGGGCGAACGCGTGGTCGGCGCCAAGGTGGTCAACCATGAGGACGGCTCCAGCTTTAAAATCCGGGCCAAACAGGTCATCAACGCCACCGGGGTCTGGACCGACGAGACCCAGGCCATGGTGACAGACCGCGGACAGCTCAAGGTGCGGGCGTCCAAGGGCATCCACCTCGTGGTGCCCCGCGACCGGATCCAGTCCACGGTGGGGCTGATCCTGCGGACCGAGAAATCCGTGCTCTTCGTGATCCCCTGGGGCAGGCACTGGATCATCGGGACCACTGACACCGACTGGCACCTCGACAAGGCCCACCCCGCGGCTTCCAGCAAGGACATCGACTACCTGCTCGAGCACGTCAACAAGGTCCTCAAGCGCCCGCTGACCCGCGAGGACGTCGAGGGCGTCTACGCGGGGCTGCGGCCGCTGCTGGCCGGAGAAAGCGATTCCACCGCGAAGCTCTCCCGCGAACACGTGGTGGCGCACCCCGTGCCGGGTCTCGTGGTGGTGGCGGGCGGTAAATGGACCACCTACCGGGTCATGGCCAAGGACGCGGTCGACGAGGCGACGCGCAGCATGGACGAGCGTGTCCCGGCCAGCTGCACGGAATCCGTCCCGTTGCTGGGGGCGAGCGGTTTCAAGGCCGCGTGGAACCAGCGGAACCGGATGGCGGAGGAGACCGGCGTCCACGTTGCCCGGATCGAACACCTCCTCAACCGCTACGGCGCCATGACGCCGGAGGTGCTGGCGCTCATCGCTGACAGCCCGGAACTGGCCGAACCGTTGCCGGGCGCTGACGACTACCTGGCTGCCGAAGCCGTCTACGCGGCCACGCACGAGGGCGCCCGGCATGTCCAGGACGTCCTGACCCGCCGCACCCGGATTTCGATTGAAGCGTGGGACCGCGGTGTGTCCGCCGCTCCGGTAGTCGCTAAACTAATGGGAGACGTTCTCGGCTGGAGTGATGCGCAGCGCGAGGGCGAAATCAAGCACTATCTCGCCCGGGTTGATGCCGAGCGCCTGAGCCAACAGCAGCCGGACGACGAATCCGCCGACGCCGCACGGCTGGGCGTGGAGGACATTGTGCCGCTGCGCTAAAACTCAGCGCCGGCCGGCAGTGCAGGATTACAACGCTAGTCATTGGACTGCCGGCCGGCGTCACTGACGCCACTTCGAAGGGACATCTCTTGGCGGAACCACTGGACCGGTACGACGCCGAGCTGACCACACCCGAGATGGTGATCCTCGAAATGGACGCCACGGACAAGCTCGACGCCACTGCCCAGCTCGCGGAACGCATGCATGCTGCCGGACGAATCTCCGATCTCGTGGGCTTCCTCAAGCAGGTCAATGCCCGGGAGCACCAGCTCGCCACCGGCCTGCCCGGCGGTGTCGGCCTGCCGCACGCCCGCAGCGAGCTCGTGTCACAGACATCCATCGCGGTCGGCATCACGAAGTACGGCAGGGCGCTGGACTTCGGCGCGGCCGACGGTCCGGCCACCGTGATTCTGCTCATCGCCACCCCGGCGAGCTCCTTTTCCGATCACCTCGAAGTGCTCGCGACGCTGGCACGCTCACTGTCGAAAGAATCCTTCCGAGAATCGCTCCGCCGCGCCTACGACGCCGAAGTGATTGCCGAACTGATCAATTCCAGCCTGGTGTTCTTCGACCACTAAGATTGGGACCCGGCTGCCCCACTCTCGATGGCCCGTTTCGCTGTTCTACACAGGGACGAAGTACCTTTAAGGGGTGCTGAAAACTGCCCTCAAACCCCGCTGGATCGCAGGACTCGTGTTCGCGATCGCAATTTCCGGGGTCTTTGTGCTGCTCAGCCAGTGGCAATTCGGCCGTTCAACGCAGGCCGAAGCCCCGGTCTCCACCACAACGGAGCAAACGCGGCAGCTCACCTCGGTCCTGCAGCCGGGTGGGTTCTTCCCCGGATCCGTGGCTGACCAGATGGTCTCCGCCACCGGCAGCTACGACCCCCAGAAGCAGGTCCTCGTCCCCGGCCGGCTCAATGACGGTGCGAAGGGCTACTGGATCGTTTCGGCCTTCGCCGTCAAGGATGCCCCGGCCCTGAAAGGCGGCGGGGCCACACCGCAGACCTGGATTCCGGTCGCACGCGGCTGGGTGGCGGATCCCGCGGACGCCGTGGCGCCGCCGTCGGGCACCATCGAACTGACCGGGCGGCTGTTGCCGTCCGAGTCCCCGCTGCCGCGGACGGATCCCGGACCCGGCCGCGCCAGCGCCGTCTCGGTTGCCGAACTCATCAACGACTGGAACGTCAGCAGCTACCCGGGCTTTGTCGCAGCGACCACCGAACTGGCCGGCGGCACCGACGTCGGGGCCGCGGCCGCAGGCGGCGACGTCAAACCCCTCCGGATCGGCCCGCAGCCGCCCGCGCAGCAGGTCAACTGGCTCAACCTCTTCTATTCCGTGGAATGGGTGGTCTTCGCCGGTTTCGCGTTGTTCATCTGGTGGCGGCTCGTCAAGGACGACTACCGCCGCGACCTCGAAGACGCGCTCGACGAGGAAACGGCCGGCGAAGAGCCCCCAACCGACCGCCACGCGGCCCACCACAACGCGGCCCACCACAACGCGGCCCAAGCGCCCGCCGACTTCCATCCCACAGCCCCCCAACCCACAGACCCGAGAGTGCAATCATGATCGAGCCCCAGCCCGCCATCCAGCCGCAGTCCACCAACGGCACGGGGAAAGCCGGGAAGAAGCGCCGCTTCGGCGGCACCGAGGCCCAAATCCGGTCCGCCCTGAAGTTCTACAAGGTGCTCGCCTACCTGACGGGCACGATGCTGCTGCTGCTCTGCGCCGAACTGATCGCCCGGTACGGCTTCGGTCAGTACCTCTTCGCCGGCGGCACCAACGCCGTCACCGGCCAGCCGTTCGGCCTCGGATTCGCCGACGCCGAGCCGCCAGGGGTGATCGGGGGCGTCAACCTCTCCATCACGATCCTGATCGTGCACGGCTGGATGTACGTCGTGTACCTGATTTCCAACTTCCGGCTGTGGTCGCTCATGCGCTGGCCGTTCACCAAGCTGGTGGTCATGGCCCTGGGCGGCGTCGTGCCGTTCCTGTCCTTCTTCGTCGAGAAGAAGTTCCACGCCGAGGTCGAGGCCGAACTCGCAGCAAACCCGCAGGCGCCCCAGCGGTACTGAACCCCTTCTGACCCGGCGCCCTTCCTGATCCGTCCTGATCAGTCATTCCGGGTCAGTGACACGACGCCGGCGGCCGCCGTCGGGCATGTGAGTTCGCTTACCTCGGCCCGCGATTCGGGCCCGCACCGGCTTCTCAATGTGCGGGCGGGCAGCAGCGCAAAGTAGGCTAGTGGGGTGACTACTCCCACTGCATCCCAGACGTCCCACAGGCCGGTTCTGGTTGTTGACTACGGTGCCCAGTACGCGCAGCTGATTGCCCGCCGCGTCCGGGAAGCGAATGTGTATTCGGAAGTGGTTCCGCATACGTACAGCACCGAGCAGCTGCTGGCCAAGAACCCCGCCGCGATCATCCTCTCGGGAGGGCCCTCGAGCGTCTACGCCGACGGCGCCCCCAGCGTCGGTGCCGACCTCTTCGAGGCCGGCGTCCCGGTCTTCGGCATCTGCTACGGCTTCCAGGCCATGGCCAACGCCCTCGGCGGCAAGGTAGCCCAGACGGGCCTGCGCGAATACGGCGCCACCGAGACCACCACCCTCGGCGAGGGCCGCTCCATCCTGGCCGGCATGCCCCAGCACCAGAG
>NZ_JBFTZW010000062.1:0-18458 GCF_056406555.1 Arthrobacter sp. P1_B4 | reverse complement strand
CCCTCGGGTTTTGATTCCAGCAGCGTGAAGACGAGGAGAATGATGCCGCCGATAAACGGGATGAGGACGATGAGGTACATCCAGCCGCTGAAGTTCGAGTCGTGGAGTCGACGGACCGTCAGGGCCAAGGACGGGACAATGACTGCCAGGATGAGCCCGATCATATAGGCGGGGCCGGGGACGCTGGCGCCGTTGGGGCCCAGTTTTGCGCCGGCCGCCCCACCGGCAAGCATGATGACGTTCAAGACGATCGAGACGAGACCGGAGACGAGCATCCACCACCAGTATTCGCTCCGGCTGGCGCGGCCGGAGAACGTCCCGTACTTCTTGAAGAACCGCGACGCGGCCTCTGGCAGGGAAGCGCCGTAGAGCGGTGCCCAGAGTGGCACGGGCCCGGATCCGTGAGCCGGGTACGCCGCAGCGGCGTACGGGTTCGGCGCCCACCCCGGGTTCTGCCGGGGCTGCTCGCTGGGCCACCTCTGCCGGCCGGTGCCTTGCTGAGAATAATGCGGATCTGACATGTGATGCTCCTTCACTGGTGTGCCGGGTGGATCCGGGAGGGTCAGGGGACGTCGGCCGCGGCGGAATCGCTGAAGTGTGGCGCCTGGCTCGGCGGGGGCAGGACATGGGCCTGGGCACGCTCGGCACCGCGGCGTTGCGCGTTATGGACCTCGAGGCGGTGACGGCCCGCGATGACGGAGCTGGGACTGCTGCCGAGTAGCCGGCGCGGTTGTGCCATGGTTCCCCCAATACCGGGCGCCCCAGCGGGCCCCCGGCTGTCATGCTACCGGCGTTTTCGTCCCGTGGGCACTATGGCATCCCGGAATGTTTCCGCAGGTCAGGGAGCAGAAAGGGCCGACACCTTGGTGTGCCGTCCTCAGGGCCGGAAGCTATTCGACGAGACGGAGATTTGGGCGCGGTTTAGGCGGCTCCGACGAAGGTACCCCTCAGGGATGCGGTGCCGCTATTTGCAGGTGGCGAGAATCCCGGCGATGGCGTCGTGCTCGGGAGGGGTCATCCAGAGCTTGTACTTGGCCTTCACAGCAGTCTGGCGGGCGACGTATTCGCACCGGAACGCCTTGTTGGCCGGCAGCCAAGCATCGGCCGAGGAGTCTGACTTCTGCTGGTTCGCGGRGCCGTCGGCGGACATCAGGTTCAGCGGATCGTTGGCGAGCTGGAGGCGCTGGCCGGCGCTGATCTGCTGGGCGCCGGTCTGCCAGGCCAGCGACAGGGGAATAATGTGGTCGATCTGGACGTCGGCCGAGTTCTCACCACGGGTGAAGGTGATGGTCTTGCCGGTGTACTTGTCGGCAAGCTTGCCGGAGGCGATGACGCAATCCCTGGTCCCCGGCTTGGTCGTCACGTCGGTGAGGTCACGGCGGAGCATGTCGTTGCGCGTGTCGCAGCCGTTGTGGTCTACATCGGACCAGGCGGGACCGAACTGCCCACGGCTGTACCCGGTCTTTGGGGCCTTGCCCTTCACCGGGATGGACGCCAGCTGGGCTACGGCCGCGGCGGCCTCGCCCGGGTGCGCGGCACCGGCACCGGCACCGGCACCGGCACCGGGACCGGGAGCCTGGGATGCGGCCGCGCTGTGTACGGCGTCTGCGATTTTGGCGCCAACGTGGGCTGCGGCATCACAGCCGGCGAGGGAGCCTGCGAGAAGCAGGCCGGCAAGGACGGTCAGGGACTTGGTGGCGGCGGAGCGGGAGATGTTCATGCCAATCATGAGTGCGGCGAAAATGACCAGATTACCCGCACCCCGTTCCGTGCCCGCGCAGGCCGGAGCATGGAGTCGCTCACGTGAGGCTGTGGCCGCGGCTCCTAGCTGCTTCTCGTCAATACGTTGCGCGGTGAGGGCGCCCTTGCGCGGCCGGCTACTTCAGGGTGAGCACCGGGTTGACGGGAGCCTTCAGCGAATCCACCTGCAGGCTTACGGACAGTTTCTGGCCGGCGGCGACCTTCGTGGCCCAGTCCGAGCCGCTGCAGGTCACCGACACCTTGGGGAGCACCGTGCAGCTGATGCCCCAGGAGTTGGCCACCCGGGTGACGTTCGGATCGGGCCAGCTCACGCTCCAACCGGCCGCCGCCCGGAGGCCAGTGACCTCGATATTGGCCACGTAGCCGCCGGTCCATGAACTGCCGAGGTTCCAGACCGCGCTGATCGGCGCGCCCGATGTAGGGGTGGGCGACGGCGTCGGCGTGACGGTCGGCGTCGCCGTGGCCGTGGCCGTGAGCGACGGCGTGGCAGTCGGCGACGGCGTTGAGGTGACGGTCCCGCCCAGAAAGAACCCCTTTGGCCAATATTTCCTTCTGCGCCTCGACGCGGCGACCGGCCCCTGACCTGCGTATTGTCTTTTTCCGGGCCGTCCGTCAGCCTTAGGAAATGGAACGGCCCGGGCGCAGGATGCCAGCCGGCCAGCAATACCCGCCGTCGCGGTCCGGCAGCCAAACCGGGAAGTGGCGGCACCGGCTGTGGGGCCCGGTTGTCGGCTTCGGCCTGGTCAGCCTCGCCGCGGACATGGTGTCCGACGGCGCCCGCCCGCTCGGCGGTCCCCTGCTGGCCCAGCTCGGTGCGTCCGCGCTGTTCGTCGGCCTCGTGACCGGCGCTGCGGAAGCCGCGTCCCAGGGACTCCGGCTGGTGTTCGGCCCCTGGGCGGACCGCACCAGGAAGTACTGGACTTTCACGATGGCCGGCTATGTGCTGACGGCGGTGTGCGTCCCGCTGCTGGCGTTGACGCCGTTCGCCGGGACCGCCGGGATGGCCCTGGCGGCCGTGCTCATCATCGGGGACAGGGTAGGCAAAGCCGTCCGCAGCCCGGCGAAAACCGTGCTGCTCGCCGCCGTCGCCGGGCCGGTTGGCCGGGGCCGCGGCTTCGCCGTCCACAAGTCCCTCGATCTGGCCGGGGCGCTCCTGGGCCCGCTGCTCGTCTCGGCGGTGCTGGTTGCCACCGGCTCACTGCCGGCAGCCTTTGCGGTGCTCATCATTCCGGCGGCGGCGGCGCTGGCGATTCTCGTTTGGCTGCGCCGCCGCGTCCGGGATCCCGGCGCGGACAGGCCCGTGGCCGACCCCTCCGACTTGCCGGAGCCGCCCCGCGGGAAACCCGCCGGGCGGCAGCCGTCGGCGCTCTCCAGCGTCTTCACCTTGTTCGCGTTGGCCGGGTTCTTCTGGAGCGCCGGACTGGTCGCCTTCGGCGTCATCTCCTATCACCTGACGGCCGACGTGGCCGTCCCCGTCTCGGTGGTTCCGCTGCTGTACGCCGGCGCCATGGGGGCCGCCGCCGTCGGGGCCCTCGCCAGTGGCGTCCTTTACGACCGCGCCGGGGCGGCCGTGCTCCTGGCGCTGCCCGTGCTGATTATGGGGGTGCCCGTACTGGCCCTGGCGCCGAGCGCCGGGCTCGTGCTCGCCGGGGTCCTGGTCTGGGGTGCCGCCACCGGCATCCAGGACTCCACGGTCAAGGCGCTGGTTGCCGATTTGGTGCCCCAACCCCGGCAGGGCACGGCGTACGGGGTGTTCGCGGCGTTCGAGGGCGCCGGAGCCTTGGCCGGCGGCGCCCTGTACGGGTCACTTTACGGCGCACGGCCGGCGCTCATCGCTGCCGTGGCCGGACTGCAGGCAACGGCCCTTGTCCTGCTGCTCGTCACGCTGCACCGGGCCCGGCACGCATCACCTGGCCAAGGGCCCGCAGAGGGGCTGACTTAGCGCGCCCAGACTGAGGCCGCGCCGGAATGTCCCGTGATGATGCTCTGGTAAATGAAGAAGGCCCCCGCGAGGGCGCCGGCAATCAGGACGGCTCCCCGGACAATCCGGTTGCTCCGAAGGCCGCCAAGGAACGCCAGGCGCCGGCCAAAGGGCTCGTAGGTGACCATCAACATTGCCGCGACCAGGACGAAGAAGATCACGGAAAGCACTTTGAGTACGTCACCTTCCTGGGCGTGCTCGTGGACCACCGCCGACGCCGGACGGACTTTCTCCAGCTGCTCGCCTGCCTGCGCGGTCAGGAGTGTTACCGGCACCAGCCCCAGTGACAACACGCCCAAGGGCCACGCCAGGTAGCCCCACCAGCGCCGTGCCACGGCATAAACGATGGCGCCAAGACCTGCAATGGGCGCTAATACCACTACGGCGTGGACGAGCAGGACATGGGCCGGGAGCCCACCAATTTCGATCAAGTGAAATCTCCTCCAGAACGTGACGGCACCGGGTCTGATAACGGGGCAGCGAACTCGCGGCGGGGCCAGACTCCTATGATTCTTGCATGGGATCGCGGGAACTAGCGGGCATTGCCGGGCCGCTCTATGCATTGCCCTACGGGGAGTTCGTGGCAGCTAGAACGGCGGCGGCCAAAGACGTCAGTTCCGCGGGTGTCACCGCCGCCGAGCAGCGTGCCCTGGCGGCCGCAGTCCGTGCCCTGCCCAAGCCGTCGGTCGCGGCGTGGGCGGTGAACATGCTGGCGGCGCACAGCCCCGAAATCCTGCGGGAGCTGGCTGAGCTGGGGACGTCGATGCAGGCCGCTCAGGATGCCCTGGATGCAGCGGACCTCCGCCGCCTCGCCCAGCAGCGGCGCCAGCTCCTCGCCAGCACGGTGAAAGCGGCACAGGCCTTGGCGGCCCGGCACGGACGGGCCATCAGCGCCGCCGTCGCGACGGAAGTGGAGCAGACCCTGCGGGCCGCCACCGCCGACGCGGGGGCCGCCGCCGCCGTGCAAAGCGGCTGTCTGCTCCGGGCGCTCTCGGCGGACGGGGTCGACGTCGTCGATCTCGCCGGCGCAGTGGCGGTCCCGGGGAGCCATTCGGCGTCGGTGCCCGGCACTGGAGCCGCGCCTGGAACCGCGCCTGGAACGGCCAGCGTCCACCGGTCAGCACCAGCGACCGCCGCCGGCGGGACAGAACCGGCGGACCGGACCGCACAGCGCGGCGGAACTGCCGGTGGAAAGCCGACAACGGAACAGCCCCGCCTCCGGGCCGTCGGGACGGCACGGATGACGCCCACGCCGTCGGCAGTGGAACGGGCGCGGACCGCCCTGGAGGCGGCCGAAGTGGCCGCCGCGGAAGCCGACGAGGAGGCAGGCCGCGCGGCCGCGGAGCTGGCGGAGGCGACGGCGGAAACCAGCCGGCTGGCCGACGAGGTGCGCGAGCTCAGGCGGCGTCTGGACGCGGCAGAAGCCGGGCTCAAAACGGCCCGGAAGGATCACGAGCTGGCGTCGGCTCTGGCGCAGCAGACGGCACGGGCCGCCGACCGGCAGCGCCGCAAGGAAGTCCTGGCGCGGGAACGGGTGCTGCGGCTCGGCAACACGCCGGAGGAGTGAAGTCTTAGTGTCGGTGGTCAGTCGCACACTGGAATCATGGAGAACAACCAGAATTTCCAGCAGGGTTTCCGCCATGATATCGAGTCAGATTTTGAGGCGGATTTCAACGACGCACAGGATGGCGCACTGCATTTCGTGGTCACCTACCTGGACACCGACTGCGGCCGGATCCGCACCGAGAGCTTCGATGACGCTGCCTCCGCAGACCGCTTCGCCAGCCGCTGCGTTGCGGGCGAAGACGGCTGGGCCGTGGTCGATGCAATTCCGGCGAAAGAGCGCCGGGCCGCCGCCTGACTCCGGAGGCTTTCGGGACGCCCGAAGGGCCTCCACCCCGTGCGGGGTGAAGGCCCTGTGCGAACGCCGGCTGGCTGCCGGCGTCACGGGAGGTGCTTAGGCGAAGTCGGAGACGGCCGGATCCGGTCCGATCCGGCCGGCATCTTCGGCGGAACGGTCCAGCCCGTTGATGGCCTGGATGTCGGTCTCGTCGAGGCTGACGTCCAGGGCCGCGTAGTTCTCGCGGATCCGGGACTCGGTCACCGACTTCGGAATGACCACGTTGCCGATGGCCAGGTGCCAGGCGATGACAACCTGGGCCGGGGTGGCGCCGTGCTTGGCGGCAATCTGGTCAATGACGGGGCTCTCGAGGAGCTCGCCGCCCTGGCCCAGCGGCGACCATGCCTGGGTGAGGATGCCCTTGGACGCGTTGAACTCGCGCAGGTCGGCCTGGCTGAAGAACGGGTGCAGTTCGACCTGGTTGATGGCCGGAACAACGCCGGTTTCATCGATCAGGCGCTGCAGGCCCTCCTTGGTGAAGTTGGAGACGCCGATGGTCTTGACCCGGCCCTGCTTCTGGAGCTCGATGAGGGCCTTCCAGGTGTCAACGTATTTGTCCTGCTTGGGCTGCATCCAGTGGATCAGGTACAGGTCCAGGGTCTCGAGGCCGAGCCGCTCCATGGATTCCTCGAACGCCTTCAGGGTGGACTCGTAGCCCTGGTCCGCGTTCCACAGCTTGGTGGTGATGAAAATTTCCTCGGGTTTGAGGCCGGAACGCTCGATGGCGCGGCCTACGCCTGCTTCGTTGCCGTAGATCTTTGCCGTGTCGATGTGGCGGAAGCCGGCCTCGAACGCCTGGACAACCACCTTTTCGGCCACGTCATCTTCAACCTGCCACACGCCGTAGCCAAGCTGGGGGATGGTGTTGCCGTCATTGAAAGTCAGTTCCGGTGAAAAAGTCATATAAGTATCCTGCCAACTTCGGCGCCCTCCGGCCAGCGACAGGGCGCCGCTAAGCTAGGCGCGTAACCGGGAATACCCGGGAAATTAAGGGAATGTCGGGAAACCCAGCCATGCCAGGGCGGGCCTGTGCAAGAGACTAATTCGCGTAGCGGCTCAGGCTGGCGTCGGGCCGCCGCCGTCGGCTTCCGCAAGCCGCCGCTCGGCGTCGTGGACCTGTTCCAGCACGGAATCGGCGCGCCGCCGCACCGACGCGGCGCCCGCCGGGACCGGACCCACGGCAAGCCGGAGCATCGCGGCCGCCTCAGCCGTCATGGCCAGGGAGTTGCCCGCCGTCGACAGGGCGCGGTGGACCCCTGCCAACGGCCCCGGGATGTCCAATCCATTGCTGGGAAAGCGCCGCTGGGCCTCCACGCAGACCTGCCGGACCCGGGGCGCGAGCGCGGAGAGCTGATTGGCGATCTCGACGAGCTCGCCGTACAGGGCCTCGTCTTCGACCCCCTCGAGGACCTGGTGGTAGCGGTCAAGCCCGCGGTTGAACCGGTCGTGGGCGCGCCGCCAGAGCCCCTTGCCAAGTTCTGCGTCGTCCCTGCGGCCTTGCCGTGCTGCGCTGAAGAAGCCCAAGGTCGCGCTAAAGGTACTGGCCCGGGCCATGGTCCGGGTCCGCGGGTTCGGGCGGCTCGGGGGACTCCGCGCCGTGACGCGGCGCGGCGGCGCGGACCGGTTCGCCGTTTTCCCCGATGATGACGCCCGGCGCGATCACGGTTCCGGGCGGCAGCTGGCGCAGCTGCATTTGGGCGTAGGTGTGCTCCCTGGCGGCGTGCTGCGCCGCGATGGCCGTCTGGATGCCGTGGAAGAGCCCCTCAAGCCAGCCGACCAGCTGGGCCTGGGCTATCCTCAGTTCCGCGTCGGAGGGGGTTGCGTTCTCCGGAAAGGGGAGGTTGATCCGTTCAAGCTCCTCAACGAGCTCCGGGGCCAGGCCGTCCTCGAGTTCCTTGATGGACCGGTCATGGATTTCGGCCAGCCGGACGCGGGCAGCGTCGTCAAGGGGCGCGGACTTCACCTCGTCCAGCAACTGCTTGACCATCGTGCCGATCCGCATGACCTTGGCGGGCTGGTCCACGAGGTCCTGAAGTTCGCTGCCCCGGGGCGGCCTGGGCCCGGCACCGGGTCCACCGGCGCGGCCGGGCGGCACTGCAGCCGGTGGCGCCAGCGGCGTCCCGGGCAGGGCGTCATCCACGGGTGTGCCTTCGACGGGCACGTCGTCGGCAGTTTGGGCGCGGGGCTGAGTGTCGTGCTGATCGCTCATGGCTTCATACTCTCACGCGCCGGGCGGCCCGGACCCGGCGTCCGCCGGAAGCGGAGGGGCGGCGTCGGACACCGTTGTGCCCCACGCCGCCCCTCCCCCGGCCCGGCCGGGCCAGCTGCCCAGCATCAGCCGCTCAGCAACACCGCCTCAACAACACCGCCTCAACAACACCGCCCCTGCGGATTCGTGTCCTGCCGGTCGGTCCGGTCACACCAGAACTCCCGCTCGGTGAGGGGAAGGCTGGTGTGCCCGGAGGCCTCATGGTGCTCCAGGTACTTCTTGTAGGCATCGGCGCCCAGCACACCGCTGAGGTACCCGGCAAACCCGCGGAACCCAGCGAGGACCGCGTTCACGTCCGGCCCCGCATCAGTGGTGCCCGGACTTTTCGAGCCGGCCTCCGGCCGGGAGCTGGTTCCATTCGGCCACGAGGTCACGCTCCGCCGCCGTGGGGACAAACCCTGCCGGGGCGAAGACTCGGGAGGCCTGTGCGGGGTCTTCGTGCTCGGCGTTGGGCAGCCCCGCGGCGGTGTTCCGCAGGGCCTTGATGGTTGCCATCACTGCCGTGATGATGACGACGATGCTTAACACCACGAAGATGATCGAGAGCCATCCCTGGATCATCGTGTTGCGGACCACGGCCTCCATGGCGGCCTGGGTCTTGGCGGTCCCAAAGGAGGTCTTGCCGTCCGCCAGAGCCTTGGCAAAGGCTGCGTTGTTGGCGAAGTAGCCCACCGCGGGAACGGGCGAGAAGATCTTGTAGAAGCTCGCCGTGATGGTCACGACGGCGGCCAACGCCAGCGGCGCCGCCACGATCCACAGGAACTTCGGGGCGGTGCGCTTGGCGGCAATGGCCAGGCAGACCGAGAGGGCGATGGCCGCGAGCAGCTGGTTGGCGATCCCGAACAGCGGGAACAGGGTGTTGATGCCGCCCAGCGGGTCAGTGACGCCCATCAGCAGGACCGCGCCCCAGGCGGCCACCATGATGGCGGTGCAGAGCCAGGCGCCCGGGCGCCAGGAGTGTTCCTTGAACTTCGGGACGAAGTTGCCGATCGAGTCCTGGAGCATGAAGCGGGCAACGCGGGTRCCGGCGTCGACGGCCGTGAGGATGAAGAGGGCCTCAAACATGATGGCGAAGTGGTACCAGAAGGCCATCATCGCGGTGCCGCCGATGAACTGCTGCATGATGTGGGCAAGGCCGACGGCGAGGGTGGGCGCGCCGCCCGAACGCGACACGATGCTTTGCTCCCCCACGTCCTTGGCCGTCTGCGCGAGATCACCGGCCGTGATGTTGACGCCGGACAGGCCCAGGCTGTTGACCCACGCGGCCGCGGTCTCGACGGTCCCGCCGGTCAGCGCCGCGGGGGCGTTCATGGCGAAGTAGATGCCGCGGTCAATGGAGATTGCGGCGACGAGGGCCATGATGGCCACGAAGGATTCCATGAGCATGCCGCCGTACCCGATCAGGCGCGTCTGGCGCTCCTTCTCGATCAGCTTCGGTGTGGTGCCGGAGGCGATCAGCGCGTGGAACCCGGACAGCGCGCCGCAGGCGATCGTGACGAAAAGGAACGGGAACAGGGCGCCGGAGAACACCGGACCGTTGTCCCGGCCGGCGAACTCGCTGAAGGCAGGCACGGTGATTTCGGGGCGGACCACAATGATGGCCAGCGCCAGCATCACAATCACGCCGATCTTCATGAACGTGGAGAGGTAGTCGCGGGGGGCCAGGAGGAGCCAGACGGGCAGGATGGCTGCGACGAAGCCGTAGATGATGAGGCCCCAGGCGATGGTGACCTTGTCCAGGTGGAAGAACGCGGCACCCCATTCGGTGCCCGCCACGGCGCCGCCGCCGATGATGGCGGCCATGAGCAGCACGAAACCGATCAGGGACACCTCCATGACCTTGCCCGGCCGTATGAAGCGCAGGTACACGCCCATGAAGAGGGCGATCGGGATGGTCATGCCCACCGAGAAGACGCCCCAGGGGCTCTCGCCGAGGGCGTTGACGACCACCAGGGCGAGGATGGCGACGATGATCACCATGATGAGCAGGGTTGCGATGAGGGCGGCCGTGCCGCCGATGACGCCGAGTTCCTCGCGGGCCATCTGGCCCAGGGACCGGCCCCCGCGGCGCATGGAGAAGAACAGGACGAGGTAATCCTGGACGGCGCCGGCAAGGACGACGCCGATGATGATCCAGATCGTGCCGGGCAGGTAGCCCATCTGGGCCGCGATGACCGGGCCCACCAGTGGGCCGGCGCCGGCGATGGCGGCGAAGTGGTGGCCGAAGAGGACGTTGCGGTCCGTCCGGACGTAATCCTTGCCGTCGGCCTTGTATTCGGCCGGGGTGGCACGGCGGTCGTTGGGCTTGGTCAGGTAACGCTCAATGACCTTGGAGTAGAAGCGGTAGCCAATCAGGTAGGTGCAGACGGAGGCGAACACAAACCAGATGGCATTGACGGTCTCGCCGCGGATGATGGCGAGCATGAACCAGGCGATCCCGCCCAGCAGCGCAATGGCCGCCCACAGCGCGATCTTGGCGGGCGTCCAGGCGCGGTCCGCGGCGTCGCGGACCGACTCATCCACCGACGTCGGCGGGAGGGACGGGTCCGGAACGACCCCGTCGTCGAGTTGCGCGGTGCCACGCGCGCTGCCCTGCGTGAGGTTGTTTGTGCTTTCGCGTTGTGTGCCATCTGGCATTGTGCCCATGTCTCCTCCTTGAGAAACCCAGCTGGGCAGTCCACCGGTACAGAACTGCCCTCCGGCACCCTACCAATGCGGGCGGGTCCCGGCCGCAGCCCTGCGCCCGGCGGTGTGTATTGCGCGACGAGCGGTCGGCCCGGCTACGCCCGGAGGTTGCTGAGCTGCACGAGGCGGGCCTCGCAGAGGTCCAGCCAGCGCACCTCGGCTTCGGTCTGGAAGATGAGGGAATCCAGCACCAGGAGCCTGGCGGTGTCGGCCGCGCGCTGAAGCGCGGCCGTGTCGCGGCGGGACTTGGTGTAGTCCTGCAGCGCGCGGATGGAGACCGTCCGCTGGGCGTGGATGATGGCGCCGACGTCTGTCCCGGGAATCGTGAGGCCGAGGGCGAGCTTGATGGCCAGTTCATTCCGGGGCGGATTCGCGCGGGATACCGGGGCCGTGAACCAGGCGCCGACTTCGGTCCGGCCGGCCGTGGTGATGCTGTAGATGACGTGCCCGTCGCCGTCGCCGCCGTCTTTGCGGACCAGCCCGTCGCGTTCCAGCCGGTCCAGGGTGGTGTAGACCTGTCCGATGTTCAGCGGCCAGGAGGACCCGGTGCGGTCCTCGAATTCGGTCCTGAGCTGGTACCCGTAGCGCGGGCGGTCCTGCAAGAGGGCGAGGAGACTGTGACGTATAGACATGGCGCCCCCCGGAATCGCTAAGTCACGAAATCACACAGCATACACGCGCCCCAAGACGCGTGTATACCGCGTATGGAACCACGCTATCGTCTTTGGTGTCTTTGCCGCAAAACAGCGCATGCCCCGCACGGAATAAGTCGGCCCGGACCTGCGGTTTTAGGCCGGATTCCACACCCCGTTACATGACTAGAAGGACCTTGCCCACGTGGTCGCCGGAGTCGAAGTAGGTGTGTGCGGCGGCGACCTGGTCCAGCGGGAAGCTCTTGGCCACGAGGGGCCGGATCCTGCCGTCGGTCAGCATCGGCCACACGGCGTCGCGGACGGCGTTCATGATCACTGTCTTTTCCTCCACCGGGCGGGGACGCAGTGCGGTGGCGATGATAGCGGCCCGTTTCTGCAGCAGCTGGCCAAGGTCCAGTTCCGCCTTCGCGCCGCCCTGCAGCCCGATCACCACGAGGCGTCCGTAGTCGGCGAGCGCATCGATGTTCTGCTCGAGGTATTTGGCCCCGACGACGTCGAGGATGACGTCCGCGCCTTTGCCGCCGTTTTGCGCGCGCAGGCTCGCCGGGAAGTTTTCCTCCGCGTAGTTGATGGCGATGTCCGCCCCGAGGAAGGCCTTGGCGGTGCCGACTTTTTCCGCGTTCCCGGCCGTCGTGGCCACGCGGGCGCCGACGGCCTTGGCCAGCTGGATGGCCATGGTGCCGATACCGCCTGTGGCTCCGTGGATGAGGACAGTTTCGCCCGGCTGCAGCTGCGCCGTCATGATCAGGTTGGAATAGACCGTCGCCGCGACCTCGGGCAGCGACGCCGCCGTGACCAGATCCACGCCGTCGGGGATCCTCAGGACCTGACCCGCGGGGACGGCCACCTGCTGGGCGTAGCCGCCGCCGGCGAGCAGCGCCACCACCTTGTCCCCCACGGAAAACGCCTTGGTCACGCCCGGACCGAACCCTGCGATCCGGCCGGAGACCTCCAGCCCGGGGACCTCCGAGGCGCCCGGGGGCGGCGGGTAGAAGCCCTTGCGCTGCTGGACATCGGCACGGTTAAGGCCCGCGGCCACGACGTCGATCAGCACCTCGCCGGGGCCGGCCACCGGGGCCTGAACCTCACGGACTTCGAGGACCTCGGGTCCGCCGGGCTCTGAGATATAGACGGCCTTCATGGAGCACTCCCGATTCCTAACTGGCTCCGCGCACGTTCGCCGCGATCGCCAGGTCCGATCAACATCACTCCCCAGAATATGGCGGGGAGCTGCACGCGTCCGCAAGCGCACCGTGTTTTTGGTTTTTGTTGCAGCCGACTGCCTATGAAAGACTACTCGTTAGGGAAGGTTGTCCGAGCGGCCGATGGAGCTGGTCTTGAAAACCAGTGTGCGGTGACCCCGTACCAAGAGTTCGAATCTCTTACCTTCCGCGGGAGCGCAGATCATGCGCGGTTCAGAGGCCGGCCCGGGGCGATCGAAAGATCGTTCCGGCCGGCCTTACTCGTCTCCGCCCCGGAGTGAAACTCCCGACCGGCCCAAGAATTATCGGCTGTGAATGTTGGTCGGGTTGGCGGCCAACTGGCAGCCCAAGGTAACGGTTCTGCACCGTCTTTCGGACCTGACAATAACTTCCGGGCCCATACCTGATACTGAGGTCTCGAGCGGGATATTCACCCCGCCGTCGCAATATTGGGGAACAAAAAAGTGGGTCTCAACAGCACCGGGTTTTACGCGCATGTCACAATGGCGGGCATCGCGCTCAGCCTCGTCCTTGCCGGATGTGCATCACAGCCAGGAACTGATCCTGCCGCTGCCGCTCCGCGCTCGACCACGGGGGCCACGGCTGGGGCCGCGCCGACCGTGACGGCCACACCAACCGCCACTCCAGCACCGGTGGCCCCGACCGCCAGCGCGGCACCCCCGGTTGCGGCGCCTGCCCCGTCAGCGAAGCCTGCAGCACCTGCGCGGAAGACGTTCACTTTCCCGGATGGCCACATTTCCTTCACGTATCCGTCGACCTGGACCGTGCGAACGGTCCTCCCGCCTGCCCGAACCGTCCCCGGCGTTGAAGCGATCGTTTCCGATGGCGCCGGCAACGATCTGCTCTCACTACAAAATGGCTTTACTACTGGTTGCGCAACTGCGCCCACCTCCCGCGAAGTGTTCGATAAGGTGCAGACTCCGGGAATGACCGCACCGGGCGGCACTAAACCCGTTTTTGGGTTCGCCGTGGAATCCTCTTCGACCCGCGATTTTTACGGAATGGGTCTCCGCGACCCTCGATACCTGGAGCAGGGCAAAGGCGTCACCTCAAGCTGCGGGCTCCTGGCCACGGGGAACGGCGGGCTCACCACGAGTGTTCTTTTCAACGACCCCGCGTTCCCGACCCGGGCCGCCGCAAAGGCCGGGATGGCAACAGACCGGTACGCCCAGCTTAAGGCGCTGCTCATCAGCCTGAACTACGTCTAAGGCAACTCCGGCGCCGGGTAGCACGCTCTCTGGCGGGCACGGAACTTGCCTCCCGTCAGCTGGTTGCCCGGCGCCGTTCGATCGTGGCGTCTTCGCTTGCACTCCAACTGGCGAGGAGGTGCAGCCGTTCCGCTGAGGGCGAGCCCGGCTCGGCGGTGTAGACCAAGAGGACCAGGCCCGGTTCCGCGGTGATCGCCAGTTCCTCGTAGGCCAGCGTGAGTTCGCCGGCCACGGGGTGGTGAAAGCGTTTCGTGCCGGACCCGTGAGTCCGCACATTATGGGCGCCCCACAGTGTCCGAAACGTCTCACTGCGGGTCGACAGTTCGCCGACCAGGTCCTGCATGGTGCGGTCGTGGGGGTCGCGGCCGGCTTCAGCGCGCATGATGCCGACGCACATTTCACCGAACAAGTCCCAGTCTGGGTAGAAGTCGCGCGAGGCGGGGTCGAGGAACTGGAACCGCGCCAAGTTCGGGGTGCGGCCGCCGTCCCCGATCACTGGAGAGTAGAACGCCCGGCCCAACGCGTTCGTCGCGAGCAGGTTCTGGTACGGGTCGCGAACGAATGCGACGCCCTCGGTGATCGCTTCCAGCGCCCACTGCAGGCTCAGACGCGCCCCGGCCTGGACGGTCGCGCGCCTGCGCGACCGTCCAGAGGTCGGGATGCCGTCTGCGGCGCGGGCCAGATCGAACAAGTGGGCACGCTCGGTGTCGTCAAGCCGGAGGGCACGCGAGATGGATTCGAGCACGGACGAGGACGCACCGGCGATGGAACCGCGCTCCAGCTTGGCGTAATACTCCACGCTGACGTCGGCGAGAACCGCAACCTCGCTGCGCCTCAATCCGGCCACCCGTCGGTTCGAGCCTGCCGCAAGGCCCGCTTGTTCCGGCGTCAGTCGTGCACGGCGCGACATCAGGAACTCACGCACTTCACCCCGGTTATCCATGCATCAAGGGTAAATCGCTGCGGCCGAACAAGGGGTTCCCTCCCGGTACACGTCTCACCGGGGACTCCCCCGCCCACGGAAATCGGGATTGACTGGCCGGAGGGTTGAGCGGTGCTTCGCGGCCTGCGGAACGGTCGACGACGTCGGGCGAGGCGCCGCTTCCGGTGGCTACACAGCCACGCTTGACCAACCCCACCGCTGAGGCACTACCGCCACGCACGAAAGGAACCGCATGACGACCGCCCCCACCCGAACACCGGCACCGGAAACCAGTGCCTTGGTCGACGCCACACCAGAGGGCAGCGCACAAGAAGACAATGCACAAGAAAACAGAGCACAGCAAAGACTGCCCCTGACCGCACTGGTGGTCCTGGCCGCCATGGGATTTATCCTCGTCGCCACCGAGACGATGCCCGCCGGCCTGCTTCCTGTCATTGCCGCCGGCCTCCACACCGGCGAAGGTACGGTGGGTCTGCTGGTCAGCGCGTACGCCCTCGGAACGGTCATCGTCACCATCCCCGCGATCATGCTGACGCGTGGCATGCGACGAAAGCCGCTCCTGCTCGGCGGAATCGCCGGTCTCGTGCTTGCCACCACGGTCACCGCAGTCTCCCCCGATGTGACGTTGTCACTCGTGTCACGATTCTTTGCGGGCGCATTCTCGGGAATCATCTGGGGAATGCTCGCCGCTTACGGGCGCCGCATCAGCCCGCCCCGGCACGCAGGGTTGTCCTTGGCCATCGTGTCCACCGGGGCGCCCCTCGGATTCGCGTTCGGCACCCCACTCGGCGCCTGGATCGGAACAGCTTTCGATTGGCGCTGGTCATTCGGTGCCCTGTCCGCCCTGGGGGTCATCGTGGCTGCGCTGATCCTCGGATGCGTCCCCGACGCCGCCGGCCAACCGCGGGCGTCACGGCTCCCCCTGGGCCGGGTGTTCAAAATCCCCGGCGTCGCCGTCATCCTGGCCGTCATCGTCGCCTGGATGCTCGCCCACAGCACCATCTACACCTACATCGCCCCCTACCTCCGGGCCACCGGCACCGGCCTCTCCGCCAGCCTGGTCCTGCTGGTCTACGGCATCGCGTCCGTCGTCGGGGTCGCCGTCACCGGTGCGCTGCTGGACCGCCACCCGAGGCCCCTCCTTCACCTCAGCGTCACCGTGTTCGTCGCTTCCGGACTCATTCTGCTGATCGGACATGCATCGGTAGTCGCCATCCTGATCGCCGCCGCGCTCTGGGGCCTCACCTTCGGCGGCGCATCAGCCCAAGTCCAGGGACCACTCACCACCGCCGGAGGCGACAACGCCGACGTCGCCAATGCATTCCTCCCGGTCGCCTTCAACCTGGCTATCTTCGGCGCGGGCATTCTCGGCGCGCTCCTCCTGACCCCATTCGACGGGCTGGCGCTCCCGGTCGTCATGATCGCCCTCGGCATCACCGCCCTGCTGCTCACCCTGTACGGCCGCCGCTCGGCATTCCCGCGCCGGCTCTGACTGGCTATTGGTGCCAAGAACAGCTACGGCAATGATCCCCGGAACGTTCCGGGGAGACCGGTGTCCATGCCTTGCGACAATGGTGACGGGACAAGAACGGCCGGCTGGTAGGCCGGCCGTTCCTGTTTCTCCTCGGCAAAGGAAAAGGATTCAGCCCAGCTGAATCCTTCTTGTCCTGCGTCCGGGCCGCGATGGAGGTTGTTGCCCCTGGTTAGCGCGGCACGGGTCCGCAGCTGGTGAGTGGTTGCTGTGCCCCTAGCCTCAGGCGCCTGCTTCCGCTCCGTAAAGCCTGTCGAGCAGCCGCAATCCCCGGTGCGCCCAGGAAATTTCGGCTTCAGAGTCGAGAATCAGCCCCTCGTAGGCATAGCGTTTGAAAGCCCGGGTACCTTCTCGGTCCTCCGGTGCCATTTTCTCGAGCCGACGGTTAAGTATGGGCGAGGCGCCGGAGTCGATCTGGTAAAGGATTTTCTCCCATCCTTGGATCTGGTCACTGTGGTGCTCTATATGCGCCCGAAGCTGTGYCCGAGCTGCCGAGGGCTCCGCGGTTTCCATGTAAGTCGCACGCAGGCGGACCTGGTCGCGCTCAGGCTGATAGGTGTTGGGTGTGTCCATCCAGGCCGCAAAGGCCTCTTTCCCTGACGCCGTGATGTGGTAACGGCGTTTGGTTCCGGAGCGCCCCCCGGCATCTCCTCCCCCTCAAGGAGCCCTTCACGTTCCATCTTGCGCAGTTCGGGATAAATCTGGGAGTCAGGGACGCTATGGCACTTGCTCGCCCGAACCGACATCGACCTGACAAAACTTGAAAACCAGTGTGCGGTGACCCCGTACCAAGAGTTCGAAGCTCTTACCTTCCGCGGGAGCGCAGATATTGCGCGGTTCAGGGGCCGGCCCGGGGCGATCGAAAGATCGTTCGGGCCGGCCTTTACTCGTCTATTCAGTCAGCATCCTTGGCCGGAATGTTGGCCACAGCATTACTTCTTGAACCATGCAGCGCGCACAGGAGTTCCGTGTTGCAGGGAATCCCGCAGCGACCAGGCACCCAGTCCGCGATCTTCGCACGCATCGACGATCCCGGCGGTTAGCTCTCCCCTGTCCAGCGATGGTGAGGGTCCGTCGTCGACGCCGTCTGCCGGGCCAGCGTGACCGTCGTGCGAAAGGAGGATAGCCCCGGGGACCGCACCGGTCATTGCCTTGCGGATACGGTCGGATTGGGGCATCTCCCTGGAATCCCAACTCGTGGCACCCCACATGACGGGCATAAGCCCGGCGGACTGGACCGCGCGCCAACTAGCCAATGTCTGCCGCCCGTATGGTGGACGGACCCACTCGACCCGGCTGCCGATCAAATCTTCGAGCTCGGCGCGGCCATCCCTGGTCCTTTGAGCAACTTCACGAAAAGAAAAGCCAGTGAGCCGCCGATGGTCAAGTCCGTGGAGGGCTATCTCATGGCCCGCAGCTGCGACTTCGCCCAGCAAGCCCGGATGCCGGCGTGCTCGGCTGAGCAGCACGAAGAACGTGGCGCTCAACTGCCGTTCATCAAGCACCTTCAGGATGCTGTCTGTCCCGCCTGGCTCTGGGCCGTCGTCATAGGTCAGGACAATATTCCGGACCGCCGTGTCGACGGCCACGACCGAGCCGACAAAACCTGAATGTGCGCGGATGATGGGCTTGGCTGCGCGAACTACAACCCGCGCCAGGTGCTTCATCCGCTATTCCCCGGCCGGCGGACGGCTGGCCGCCTGAACCACGTCTGCGAGCGTCTTTCGCGCGCGTACTCAAGATAGGCGACTCCAATCGCCCCGGCGAGCATCCCTGCACCGCGGTAGGCTGTCCGCAATCCTCGCGCCTGATGGCGGTGGGATGCCATGAGCGTCCCGAAGCCGAACCGCAAGGACCCGCCGCACATTCGCAGTATGCCGCGGAAAACCGACATCAGGCGCGCCACCCCCCTTTGCATGGCTCTTTCCGCCGAGTGGATGTCGACCAATGCGGCCGAATTTCCGTGGCTCCATGCTCTTCGGAGAACCCAGTTCCGGGTCGTGCGATCAGCGGGAACGAAGTCCGTCGCCACCGATTCGTCGCACCAGAGAATCTTTCCGCCCGCCCGCACAAGCAACCGACTGAAAAGAGTGTCCTCGCCTCCTGAGAGACCGAAATTATTGTTAAAACGTACACCGGCTTTCCGGACTTGGCGCATGTCTAGCAAGAGATTGCCCGCCGCCGCCACCGGCACCACCGTCCCGGTCGGCAGCCTCCGGCGGCGGAAGAAAGAACCAGCGGCAATCCAGGGATCAAGTTCAGCATCAAACTGCGAAACCACTCTTCCCATGACTGCGGCTGGAC
>NZ_JBFTZW010000061.1:0-18775 GCF_056406555.1 Arthrobacter sp. P1_B4 | reverse complement strand
GTTTGACGGCTCAAGGCCCGTGTTGTCGCGCAGCCGGCTTACGGCTACTGGTCCGTCGGCGAGCATTTCCAGCAACTGGATTCGGGCAGGGTGGCCCATGGCCTTGAACAGTTCTGCCTTCACATCGGTCTGGACCGGACTTGCAGGAAGATCATCCGGCATTGGGGCCTCCCTCCTTCACATTCAACTATTCTGAACCGCGCGTCTGTGCAGACCCCGGCGACAGGAAAACAAGCATGAGCAAGACAGAAAAGTCTGTCTTGCACACCCATGATTTGGTCAGCCCGCTTACATATCGTAGCGCCGGACCGCTGCAGTGTCGTTGCCGCCGCYAGACAGGGTGGTACCTCTTGCGCAGGTGAGTTGCATAGTTCAGACTTTCATGAATTCATCAATTCGATTCGGCCGGTACGAGTGACTGGCATCGTTCGGGTGGATTCAGGCTGTTCCCGGTGACAACGGCGTCGCCGGGAACAATCGGGTCCCGGCTTCCAGGAGGGTTCTATGACAGGCATGTTCGAACTGTTCACCGATACCGACAGGTCCTACCGATTTCGACTGACGGCCCCGGACGGGACCGTCATGGCCCTCTCCAGGCCCTTTCCAGACCTGCCGGCGGCGGTGGCTGGGATCGCAGCAGTGCGGGAGTACGCCGGCATGGGGCTGGTCTCGGAAATTTCGGCGCCGCGGGATGACGCGCTGCTCCAGTCCGCGGCCGAGGGCATTCCCGTGGAACCCAGCGCGCAGAGGCGCGGAGTTCACGAGGCGCACGTGCAGGGCCGGCGCGCCCGGGCGAGACCGGCCCGTGGCGGGGCGCCCAGGTCTCCTGAAGGGCCGCCGCGCCTCCGCATCCCGTCCGCAGCGCGCTTCTTGGCCCGACTCGCAGGGACCCGGAACCAGCAGCTGATCGTGCGGTGGCGGCAGGCACTGGAGGCGCGGACTGCGCAGGTTGGGCTCAGCTCGTGCTGACCGTGTCCCGGGACAGGGCGCCCGCCGGCGGGCCGGGCAGGCAGGCCCGGCCATGACGGAGTTGAAGGCGTTGCAGGCCTATTCCAGCGCGCTGGCTACCGAGGACTGCCTCGCCGGGACCTTTCGCTACGATGTGGCCTCGGGGGAGCTGCAGTGGTCCGAGCAGATTTACCAGATCCACGGCTATCAGCGCGGCGAGGTGGTGCCCACGGTGGGTGTTCTTATGCAGCACGTGCATCCTGACGACCGGACGCCGTGCAGGGAAATCTTTGAGGATGTGTGCCGTGGCGGAGGTTTTTTCGCCAATTATCATCGTCTCTTCGACGCACGCCGGCGTGAACGGCGAGTCCTGACGGCGGGGGAGGGCGTGCTGGACAGTGACGGGAAGCTGTCGTTCGTCGACGGGTTCATCCTGGACCTCACCAGAACAGTTCAAGTTGAAACGGACCGGTCCGCCCGCGAGGCCGTCGCCGGAGCCATCGGCACCCGAGGCCTTATCGAACAGGCCAAGGGCATCCTGATGGGGATACTCCATATCGGTTCCGACGACGCCTTCGAACGGCTTTCCGCCTACAGCCAGCATCACAACATCAAGTTGGCCCACACGGCTTCGGCCATCGTCCGGCTGGCCAACAGCACGCACGAGTCAGCGACCCTCCGCAGCTTCGTCCACGCACTGGACAGTCGGTTCTCACAACGCCGGGATGGCAGCCGGGTTCTCCATCCCTAGGTGGAGGTAGGGCGCCGGAAGGGCCCTTCGCCGGCCCGCCCGGCGTCGTGCGAGCGTGTTACGCGCCGAAAGCGCCGGGGGGGAAAATCCGGGGGAGACTGATAGCACACTCCGAGGYAGACCGGTCTGTACGCCTCGGTCCGGTGTAAAATTTTTTTATCATGACTGTCAACGACGCCGAGGGTCCTCCGCTGCTGCCCGCCACAGCCATGGCCGGCCGCGACGAGCCGGTGGACCGCATTCTCGCCACCGCCTACGAGTTGTTCTCCCGCCGCGGCATCCGCGGAGTAGGGGTCAATGAGCTGATCAGCAGTTCAGGGGTTTCCAAAGCAACCTTCTACCGGCACTTTCCGTCCAAGGACGCACTGGTGCTGGCCTTCCTGGAACTCCGCGACCAGGTGTGGACCGTGGACCTGATCGTGGCCGAGGCCAGCCGGCGGGGCAACACCCCCGAGGAGAGGCTGCTCGCCGTCTTTGACGTGTTCGGTGACTGGTTCCAGCGCGAGGATTTCGAGGCGTGTTCCTTCATCAACGTGCTGCTGGAAATGGGCGCCGGGCACCCGCTGGGCAAGGCGAGCATCGATTACCTCAGCCGCATCCGCGGGCATATCCAGGCACTGGCCGAGGAAGCCGGGCTGGACCGCCCCGAGGAATTTGCCCGATCCTGGCACATCCTGATGAAAGGCTCCATCATTTCCGCCACCGAAGGGGACGCGCTGGCCTCCAAGCGCGCCCAGCAGATGGCGCGATGGCTCATCGAGCACCACCGGGGCCTCTAGCCGCTGCGCCCGGGGGTTCTCCGTCTTGGCTACCGGCATCTCTTTAGCCCGGCACGCGCCATAGCGCCCTGACAAACCCTTCCGAAACAGCTGCGCCATGCCCGGGCTGCGATCCGCCGCGATCCGCAAGGGTGGAGGTGTTCAGTCGCCGCGGCTTTGAAGGCACCATCGACATCGGCTTCGCCGAGCTGCCCGCGCCCGACACGCCCTTGTTCGTCCTGCTGGTCCGGCTCGACGTTCTGGGCCAGGACTGCCGGAGCCGCGTCGGGAACGCAACATTCGGCCATATCCTGCGAATTTTCTTCGTGCGCGGACTGCGGCGGCGCGGTGCCGGCCCCGTCATGCACAGTCACCGCGCGTCAGCATGACTTCACAGTGACCGTCCGATGGGGCGCGGAC
This sequence comes from Arthrobacter sp. P1_B4, assembly GCF_056406555.1. Lineage (NCBI taxonomy): Bacteria > Bacillati > Actinomycetota > Actinomycetes > Micrococcales > Micrococcaceae > Arthrobacter > Arthrobacter sp. P1_B4. Next base: position 15,898 of record NZ_JBFTZW010000061.1, on the reverse strand, counting down.
ACGTCCCGGAATGGCCGCAGATGACGGCCTGAGTCTGCCCTGTTGCGGACTGCTTCCCAATGCGACCTCCCGGGTAGCGATTGTGCCCCGCGGCTGATTTCGTCGCCGGATTACGCACGGTTTCCTCGGGAGTCGAGGCGCCTGCGGAACGAATTCGATTCTGCTCTGATGGTGGGCACGGTCCGGTAGCCCCGGCCCGCACCATCGAATCCAGAAAGAATCCGCTATGAAAAACCGACACTTACCCGCAGGACTTTTCTCCACCTTGGGCGTTGCTGCCGCCGTGGCGGTCTCGCTGGTGGTCTCCGGTTGCGGCGGCCCTGCGAGCGCCCAGTCCCCTGCCGGAAATACCCCCGGGGCACCCGAAGTGACCGAACTCCGCTACGAGGGCTCGGCCAACAACGTGAGCCTGCCGGAGCTGGCCGAGGACCTCGGCTACCTCGGCGACGTCAAGCTGAACTGGGTGGGCAACACCATCAGCGGGCCGGCGAGCATCCAATCAGCCGCGACAGGAGCCACCGACTTCGGCGGCGCCTTCTCCGGCGCCGTGGTCAAGCTCATCGAAGCCGGCGCGCCGGTCACTGCGGTGATCAACTACTACGGCGAGGACGAGAAGACGTTCAACGGCTTCTACGTCACCCAGGACAGTCCGATCCGGACGCCGCGGGATCTGATCGGCAAGAAGATCGCCGTCAACACCCTGGGCGCCCATGCGGACGCCGTGATCAACAGCTACCTGAAGAAGAACGGACTGTCGCAGGAGGAAATCAGGCAGGTACAGCTCGTCGTCGTTCCGCCCAACGACACCGAGGAGGCCATCCGCCGCGGCCAGGTCGACGTCGGGGCGCTCGGCGAAGTGCTGCAGGATAACGCTGTCGCCACGGGCGGCCTGCGGTCCCTGTTCAGCGACTTCGAACTCTTTGGAACCTTCGCCGGCGGCCAGTACGTCCTGCGCAAGGACTTCATCGAGCAAAACCCGGAAACCACGAAGATCTTCACCACCGGTGTGGCCAAGGCCATCGAATGGGAACGCACCACCCCCCGCGACGAGGTGATCGCGCGGTTTACGAGCATCATCAACAAGCGTCAGCGCTCCGAAAGCACCGCGGCGTTGAAGTACTGGAAGAGCGTCGGAGTCCCGTCCAAGGGGGCCATCAGCGACCAGGACTTCACCCGCTGGTCAGCATGGCTGAACGACACCGGCATCGTCAGCGGCGGGATCACCCCGTCCAAGTACTACACCAACGATTTCAACGGACTGCTGAACGGGGCGGCATCATGACCCGCGGTGCCGGACCGACGCCGAAAATCAGCCTCCGCAACGTCGGGAAACAGTTCACCGTCCGGCCCAGCAAGGACCAGCCCGAGGGCTCCACCCTGACGGCGCTGGAGGGCATCACCCTGGACGTCGCCGCGGGCGAGTTCATTACTCTGGTCGGGCCGAGCGGCTCCGGCAAAACCACCCTCCTGGACCTCCTCGCCGGGCTCACCCGGCCGGACGCCGGCCAGGTGCTCGTGGACGGCAAGGAGGTGACCGGGCCCGGCCGCGACCGTGCAGTCGTCTTCCAGCAGTACGCCCTTTTCCCATGGCGCACCGCGGCCGCCAACGTCGCCTTCGGCCTCGAAGGAACCGGCAGCGACGGGCGCCGCCTGAGCCGGAGGGAACGTGCCGACAAGGCCCGCCACTACCTTGAGCTCGTCGGCCTCTCCGGTTTCGAGGACCGGTATCCCCATGAGCTGTCCGGCGGCATGAAGCAGCGGGTTGCCATCGCACGGAGCCTCGCGTACGAGCCGGACGTCCTGCTCATGGATGAACCGTTCGCAGCGCTGGATGCCCAGACCCGGGAACAGCTCCAGGAGGAACTCCTGCGCATCTGGCGCTCCACGGGCAAGACCATCATCTTCATCACCCACGGCATCGACGAGGCTGTGTACCTGGGCCAGCGGGTCGCCGTGCTCAGCTCCCGACCCGGCCGGCTCAAGCAGATTGTCGACATTGACCTGGGGGAGCGGAGCGGTGACCGGGACGTCCGCTCCGACGCCGTCTTCGTCGAACACCGCCACGAAGTCTGGTCGCTGCTGCACGACGAGGTCCGGAAAGCCCAGGAAGCCGGGCATGCCAAGATCCGGCCCGACGGGTCCGCGCCCGACGAGGCACCGCAGCTCAGCAAGAGACAGCCCAGCAAGGGACAGCTCAGCAAGGGAAGGGCCGCCTGATGACCGCACCAACACTGACCAAAGACCTGACTGCGCCCGCTACAGCCGCTACTGGGCGGCCCCCACAGCCCGCCGCAACCCGACGCCTTCCCGCCGTGGCCCGTTCCGGAGCCCGCAGGGCCGGGCGCGGGATCTGGGCCTCGGGCGCAATTGTGCTGTTCCTCTTGCTCTGGGAACTGGGCCCAACCTACCTCGCCACGGCCTCGACCAGGGTCTTCCTCCCGCCGCTGCACGAGGTCCTGCGGGCACTGGGATCACTCATCGCCAAGGGCCAACTGCAGAACCATCTGGCAGCCAGCCTGACCCGCTCCGCCAGCGGCTTCGGTATCGCCGTGGTCTTCGCCGTCGCCCTTGGCCTGCTGGTCGCCTGGTACCGGTCCCTTGACCGGTTCCTCAACCCACTGCTGGAGGTGTTCCGGAACACCGCGGCGCTGGCGCTGCTCCCGGTCTTCACCCTCCTGCTGGGGATCGGGGAGACTTCCAAGATCAGCATCGTGGCTTACGCCGCGTTCTTCCCCGTGCTGCTGAACACCATCGCCGGCGTCAGGACCGTAGACCCGCTGCTCGTCCGGGCCGCCCGCTCGCTGGGGCTCTCCAACTTCCGGCTGTTCCTGAAGGTCATCCTTCCCTCGGCGGTGCCGACCATTTTCACCGGAATCCGGATGGCCGGAACGTCCTCGATCCTGGTGCTCATTGCGGCGGAGATGGTCGGTGCCAAGGCGGGCCTCGGGTACCTGATCGTCAACGCCCAGTCCAGTTTCCTGATCCCGGACATGTATGCCGGAATCCTCACCGTCTCGCTGCTCGGCCTGCTGGTCAACTACCTGCTGGTCGCCGTCGAACGGCACTTCTCCCGGTGGCGGACCGCCGTCGGATCCCAGTCGAACTGACCCCCGCAGACCAAAGGAGTCCACCATGTCCATAACCACCCAAACCCGCCTCGAATTCCGGAAACTCAGCGCCCGCATCGGTGCCGAGATCCGCGGCCTGGACCTCAGCAGCGACCTCAGCGACGCCACAATCGCCCAGATCCGTGAAGCCCTGAACACGCACAAGGCCCTGGTCTTCCGGGACGCCAACGTCCGCGACGACGAAGCCCAGGTCCGCTTCGCCGCCCGCTTCGGCCCGCTCACCCAGGCCCACCCCACGGTGGCCTCCGTCGAGGGAAAACCTGCGGTCCTGCCGGTGGACAGCGAAAACGGCAGCGCGAACAACTGGCACACCGACGTCACGTTCGTCGTGAACCCGCCGCAGGCCTCCACCCTGCGCAGCATCACCTTGCCGGCCTACGGCGGGGAGACCCTGATCGCCTCGGCCGCCGGAGCCTACGCCGATCTGCCGGACGAGCTGCGGAACTTCGCCGATACCCTGTGGGCCGTCCACACCAATGATTACGACTACTCCGTGCCGAAAAACCTCGAGCACGCCAGCGCCGGTGAGCGGCGGAAGGAATTCACCCGGATCCACTTCGAGACTGCCCACCCCGTGGTCCGGGTCCACCCACTGACCGGGGAGCGCGGCCTCTTCATCGGCGGCTTCGCCCAAAGGCTGCGCATCGTGGGACTGTCCAACACCGAATCCAAGGACATCCTGCGGCTGCTCCAGGCCTACGTCACCCGCCCCGAGAACGTGGTCCGCGTCAACTGGGAACCGGACCAGCTGGTGCTGTTCGACAACCGCATCACCCAGCACTACGCCCCGGACAACTATGACGGCCAGCCCCGGCAGCTGAACCGGGTCACGGTGGCCGGCGACGTACCCAAGGGCATCGACGGACGCAGCAGCACGTCCATCCAGGGCGATTCCTCCACCTATTCCGAGACGGTCGAACTGCGCGCCGGCGTTCCCGGAGTTCAGCTGTGAGTGGGGCACGGCAGCTGCACCTGAACGCGTTCCTCATGAGCACCGGTCACCACGAGGCCTCGTGGCGGCTGCCGGAAAGCGACAGTTTCGCGGGGACGGACGTCGCGCATTTCCAGCGGCTGGCCCGAACGGCGGAACGCGGGACGTTCGATTCGATCTTCTTCGCGGACTCACCGGTGCTTCACGGCGACGTCGGCCAGCGGCCCTACGGCACACTCGAGCCGACCGTCCTGCTCGCCGCCATCGCCGCCGTCACCGACCGCATCGGGCTGATCGCCACGGCGTCCACCACCTACAACGACCCCTACAACCTGGCCCGCCGGTTTGCCTCCGTGGACCACATCAGCGGCGGCAGGACCGGGTGGAACGTGGTCACCACCGCCGGAGACGCCGCCGCGAGGAACTTCTCCCTGCGGGACCAGCCGGCCCACGCGCTGCGGTACGAGCGGGCCGCGGAATTCCTCGACGTGGCCCGCAAGCTTTGGGACAGCTGGGAGGACGACGCCGCCCTCGGCGACAAGGAAGCCGGGACCTGGGGAGACAACACCAGGGTCCACCCGGTCAACCACGCCGGCACGTTCTTCAGCGTCCAGGGGCCGCTGGACGTGCCACGCTCCGTCCAGGGCCACCCGGTGATTGTCCAGGCCGGCTCCTCGGAGGACGGCAAGGACTTCGCCGCCCGCTACGCCGAAGCGGTGTTCACGGCCCAGCAGACGCTGCCCGACGCACAGCGCTTCTATGCCGACCTGAAACGGCGAACCGCCGCCGCCGGCCGTGACCCGGGAACGATCAAGGTGCTCCCGGGCATCGTTCCCGTCATCGGCTCCACCGAGGCCGAGGCGCGGCGGCTGGAGCAAGACCTCGACGAGCTGATCCACCCGGAGCACGCCAAAAGGCAGCTCGCCGGGGTGCTGCGGGTCCCCGCAGCATCCCTGGCCCTCGACGCCGAGCTGCCGGACGACCTGCGCTCCGAGGACGAGATCGAAGGGGCCAAGAGCAGGTACACGCTGATCGTGGACCTCGCCCGGCGGGAACGGCTGACCGTGCGCCAGCTCATCGGCAGGCTCGGCGGCGGCCGCGGCCACCGTACTTTCTCTGGCACCCCTGAGCAGGTGGCCGACGCGATCGAGGAATGGTTTGTGGCCGGGGCGGCGGACGGCTTCAACATCATGCCCCCCGTGCTTCCGTCCGGCCTGGACGCCTTCGTGGACCACGTCATCCCGGTCCTGCGGGACCGCGGACTCTTCCGGCGCGCATACAGTGGACGGACGCTCCGGGAACACTACGGGCTGCCCCGGCCGGCCAACACCGTCGTCTCGGCTGCCCGCAGCAGTCCGGCGGGCCCGGGCCCGGCGGGGTCCCAGGACCCCGCGCCGGTGCCGGCCGACGCGGTCCCGGGACTCCGTTCGGCCTGAAGGACTTGGTTCACATGAGGCGGCGGCGCGCGCAATGGTGTACGTTGGCTTCCCGTCAGAACTAAACACAGGAATGAGAGTCACCCCCGTGGCAACCGATTACGACGAAGTCCGATCCGACGTCAAGGAGTCGCAGGATAATTCCCTGCAGGCGCTGCAATCCGCCAACGCCCCGGATGCCCGCAGCGTTGTCCGAGAACTGGATGAAGCCGACGCTTTTGACGATGCGATCAGCCCGGGCGGGGAAATTGTCGCCGAGGAACTCGTCGTGCAGGTCATCCCGCAGGCGCAGGACGAATTCACCTGCTACTCCTGCTTCCTGGTCCGGCACCGGTCCCAGGTTGCACGCGAAAAGAACGGCCACGCTTACTGCGTCGAGTGCGTTGGCTAGGGCCCTGGCCTCCCGCGTGTCCGGCGCGGCGCGGCTTTCCGTGCCGCGCCGGACACGCGGGTCAGTACCGTCCCCGGCCGGCCCGTTTAGTCCATGCTCCGTCTGAAACGCCTTGCCGTACTCGGCCTGTTCGTATTTTTCGTCATCACCGGGTTCTTGTTTTGGGCCTTCCGGTTCTCCGGGGCGGAGACCCGCGTGGCCCTGCCCGCGCCGCCGCGGGCAGAGGCGAAACTCGAATCGCTGTCCGCCGGCATCACCTCCGCCGTGAACATCACCCGGAGCGCGGACGCCGAGTGGCTCACCCATGCCGCCGCGCAGACCGGCATCCCCGCCCGGGCCCTCCAGGCCTACGTGGCCGCGGCCAGTGCGGCCAACACATCGGCCCCGACGTGCGGGATCGGCTGGAATACGGTGGCAGCGGTGGGCTTCGTCGAATCCGGCCACGGAACGTACGGCGGCGGCAGCCTGACCGCCACAGGCCAGGCGAGCGGGCCAATTGTCGGTCCGAGCCTCAACGGCGACGGCTTCGCCGCGATCCCTGATTCGGACGCCGGCGCCCTGGACGGCGACGCCCGGTGGGACCACGCCGTCGGACCCATGCAGTTCATTCCCTCCACGTGGCAGCTCGCAGGCCGGGACGGGAACGGCGACGGAACAGCCGACCCGTTCAACATCGATGACGCCGCGCTAAGTGCCGCCTCGTACCTGTGCGCCCACGGCGGTGACCTGACCACCGCCGCCGGCTGGGCCGACGCGATCTACTCCTACAACCAGTCTGATCCGTACGTGGACCACGTCCGCGACCGGGCCACTGCCTACGCCGCACAGTCGGGTACTCCCGGATAGCGCCACCGTGCAACTCGACTTAGTATCCGGACACCCTTGCCGGCTCCCAAAGTGATTGGCAGCGGCCCGGCCGCGTTCCGGCCAGGCCCCTATGCCCGTGCCCTGGCGACCAGGTCTCCTGTCGGGCCGAGAACGAAGTCCACATCGAGGGATGCGCTGGGCCCCTCACCCATAGAGATCTTCTCGTCGAAAGACCCAAAGGTGGCCGGCAAGAAGTACCCCACGTTGTCCCAGTAATACTGGAAGACATACAGGAGGGGATCTTCGATCGTATCCAGGTCCTCCCCAAGGCGGTACACAACAACGGCCTTCCGGCGGACCTCTTGYGAATTCGAGCACCAGGGCAGAATCAGCCCTCCCGCATTAGCCATATTTCCAGGCGGAACCTGATCTGTGTCCCTTGGAATGATCCCCGAGGGATCGCCCGGGCCAAGGAGGGGATTCCACTCAAGGTCCTCGTAGAACAGGTTCACGCCCACATCGGCTGGCTGTCCCGGCAGACGAGTTCGGTTGGTGAGCCTTTCCAGGCCTGAATTCCACAGAAGTGGTCCTCTGCGGTCCTGCGCACCGTACGAAACCTTCTTCCGCGATGCGGAAGTGGACGCCAGCGCCGCGTCTTTGGCGGCCCTAGCCGCAGTTACCGTCTTTGGGCCTGGGGGCGGTTGCTCGAGATCCATCCTTACTTCTCCTGTCCAAGAGGTGACCGGAGCGCTCCCGTTGTTGACCGCAAGCGGCTCCGCCTGGGAGGGGCTCAAGGGATGCAATATGCTCCGCCGTGCAGCGGTTGTTGCGGCATGAGGGCTGGGCCCGGACGGTTATCGGCCATCTGCGGAATGACTCTCGTGTGAACTCTGCGTCCGGTGCTGGCCATGCGTCAAGGGACTATGCGAAAGGGCGGTGTTTTGTGATCGCTCGTTGTCGCATTTGCCGATGACGAGGATGCTCGCGGCGGCTCCGATGACGTCGTCGGTGAGGGTTTCGAGCTGGTTGATTTTGAGGACGCGGGTGATCTGGCACGTGGGTCCCGCGCTCCCGGGCCGGCGCCTCTGTCATCGCCAGCCTGCCGTCAGGGCAGAATGGAAGGCATGACCTCTACGACGTTCGCCCTCATCCGCCATGGCCAGACGGACTGGAATGCACAGCGCCGGCTGCAGGGATCCACCGACATTCCCCTGAACGACGTCGGCCGCGGCCAGGCTCGCGACGCCGTCGCCGTCCTGTCCGGCTATGAATGGGACGCGATCGTGTCCTCGCCGCTGAGCCGTGCCGCTGAAACCGCCGATCTCATCGCCGCCGGGCTCGGCCTCAGCGTGGCCCGGCGCGTGCCGGAGCTCGCCGAGCGCAGCTTCGGACCCGCGGAGGGCCTGCAGGACGGTCCTGAACTGGACGCACTGCGCATTCCTCATGGGTTCCGCGGAGCGGAAAGCGAGGACGAGGCCGCCGGCCGGGGGTTGGCCGCGCTTGAGGCGCTGGCCGAGGAGTTCCGTGGCCGCCGCGTCCTGGCCGTCGCCCATGGCACGCTCCTGCGCGTGAGTCTCAGCCGCGCCGTCGGCCGCACCCTGGAAAGCATCGACAACGCCGTGCTCAACCTGGCCCACCACCATGCCGTCGACGGCTGGCAGCTCGAATACTTCAACGGCGAGCGGGCCATGGCTGCCGTTTAGGGCTGCCGCTCAAGGATATGTCGGTATCGCGATGTACTGGTTGATGTTCGTTGACTGGAAGGTCGCAAAAGCCAGCGTGGTGTGGCCACCCTCCGGATCACCCACCACGACCGTTTGGTCGGAGGGATTCAGACCCAGCAATGCGTAGGAATGGTCGGAGACCAGCTCGCCGTCGGAGTTGGACGTCCCAAAGGTCACGAGGCCCTTCGTGAAATCCTGCTGCATCTGCTCAAAGCTCACTCCCGTCATGGGGCCGCCGGGGTTGCGGTCGACGCCCACTTCGCCGGTGATGGCATAGAGGGCGTTGTGCACATCATGATCCTGGGCGTTGCTGAGGTCGGTGCCATCGATGCCGTTGTAGCTGTTGCCGTTCGCGGCCGCCCACCCTTTCTCGATAATCGCGGCCCATGACACGTTTTTGCCATCGATATTTTCGATGCCGTTTTCGAAGGGCTTGCCGCGGCGGTACGGAAGATCACCGTTGACCGTGACCGTCACCGGATTGGACACTCCGTCGTACTTGCTGTGGAAGGAAATGGTGTAAGTGCCGTTGCCGTTGTCATGGACCATGTTCAAGACGGTCGCAGGGGCCCGGGAGGCCACTGTCATCAACGCTGCGAGGAAATAGCAATCGCCGGCGTCACCCTGCTTGATATTCGTCAAGTCTCCGGAGAGATCCGGGTTTCCGGAATCATCAAGCGCAAACAGAACCTGATTCGGGACCTTCTGGAAAGTCGCACGTCCCGATACCGAAGGATTACTCACCGGGGCCCCGGACGCTCCCGGAGGCGGCGTAACCGGTGACCGGGTAGTGACGATCCACGCAATTCCAAGAATTACCATCACCGCCACCACTGAGAAAATGACGGCGGCGCGAATTTTTGCCGGCCTGGACACTGCACGTTCCATATTCCGAGCCCTCCCGTCCTGCGGGGTTCCAGCCCCGCAACGGCACCGCCGCGGCAACCTTCCGGGGGCTGCCGCCGTCGGGTCTCTCCCGGTTGATCAATTCATCAGCTGATCAACAGCTTGCCGCAGGCAACCAGTCTGGGGCAAGGGGCAGCGGGCGATTCACAGGTGAGCACCGGACGCTCACCGGCGTGCGCGGCCACGGTGCAGTCGTCTGTTTTCGTCGCCAAGCCGCTTATTGCCGCGGGCGGCCGAACCGCCGACGTATGCTGAATCGCACAAGCAACGGACAGGAGGCCGAGGTGGCCCAGACGACGGAAACCGGAACGACGGCGGCCGAGGTGATGGCCGAGCTGGCCGACCTCGAGGACCCGAGGATCCGGGACGTGAACGCCAAGCACGGTGACGACCACGGGGTGAACCTCGGCAAGCTGCGGGCGTTGGCCAAGCGGCTCAAGACGCAGCAGGAGCTGGCCGGTGAGCTGTGGGGGACCGGTGATACCGCGGCGCGGCTCCTGGCGCTCCTGATCTGCCGTCCGAAGGCGTTCGATCGTGATGAGTTGGACGTCATGTTGCGCCAGGCGCACACTCCCAAGGTGCAGGACTGGCTCCTCAACTATGTGGTGAAGAAGAACCCGCATGCCGAGGAACTGCGCGTGGCCTGGTTCGCCGATCCGGACCCGCTGGTGGCAAGTGCCGGCTGGGCGCTGACTACCGACCGCGTTGCGAAGAAGCCGGAGGGCCTCGACCTGCCAGGACTGCTCGACATCATCGAGGCGCAGATGAAGGACGCCCCGGACCGCTTGCAGTGGGCGATGAACCACTGCCTGGCCCAGATCGGGATTGAGCACCCCGAACACCGCGCCCGCGCGATCGGCATCGGCGAGCGCCTGGAGGTGCTCAAGGATTACCCGACGCCGCCGAACTGCACCTCTCCGTTCGCGCCGATCTGGATAGCCGAAATGGTGAACCGACAGGACGCCAACTAGGACTCAGGGCGAGGCCCTTCGCCCGTCCTCACCCTCATCGAGCCGCCGCACCAACCTGCGGATCACCCGTGACACCACGAAGGCTTGACGTGACACCACCGTGGTGTCACTATGGTGGCATGGAACTCGGACAATACGTCAACGACCTACAGCGGCAGCTAGTGGATGCCGCGGAGAACGGCTCGGAGGACACCCGCGCCGTGGCCGAGCGGCTCGCCGCCGGACTGGACGCCGCGACCCGGCTCGTGCTCCTCGACGTTCTCTCGGCTGCAGCCGGCGAGATCACCCGCGACCTCGCACCCGGATCAGTCGACATGCGGCTGCGCGGACGCGACGTCGAGTTCGTGGTGACCCAGCCGAACCCGGAATCTGACACCGACGAGCGGCCGGCCGCACCCCTCGACCTCGACGACGCGAGCACCTCGCGCACGACGCTCCGCCTGCCGGATGCCCTCAAGACGCGGGTGGACGAGGCCGCGGCTGCTGACGGCCTGTCCGTCAACACCTGGCTGGTCCGCGCGGTCGCGGCCGCTCTCCAGCCCAAGCAGCGACGATCCGCGCAGCGCACGCTGCGCACCGGCGACAACTTCGCCGGCTGGGCGCGCTAAACCGCCCACCGCACCACACGACACCCTCCAACCACGCGGACCCGCGGGGTCGATCAAACACACCCAAAAGGAAGGCGCCAGCATGCCCACCTACGACACCCCCACCCCCATCGACCTCGCCATCAAACTGCAGGTCGGCGCGATCGAAATCATCGCCACTGACCGCGACGACACGGTCGTGACCGTCTCGCCGACGAACCCCGCGAAGGCGGTCGACCGGCGGGGCGCGGAAGAGACCAGGGTCGACGTCGACGGCCAGCGGCTCATCATCACCGGCCCCCGGCCCCGCATCAGCTGGGTCGGCCCCACCGAGTCGGTCGATGTGAAGGTCGAGCTGCCGGCCGGGTCGCGGCTCACCGCCGAGATAGGGGTCGGCGGCGTGCGCACCGTCGGACGCCTCGGCGCTACCCGGATCAAGAGTTCGATGGGCCGCGTCGATCTCGACTCCACCGGCGACCTGTGGCTGCGCGCCTCGCACGGCAACGCGACCCTCGGCACCGCCGAGGGCGGGATCGAGATGACGGCCGACCACGGTCAGATCCGGATCGGTAAGGTCACCGGCGATGCGATCCTCAAGGCGTCGCACGGCACCATCCTGATCGGGGAGTCCGGCGGCGACCTTGAAGCGAAGCTCTCCTACGGCGACCTCGAGATTTCGAAGGCACTCGGCTCCGTCGCTGCGAAGACCGCCTACGGCAGCATCCAGCTCGCAGAGGTCTCGAGTGGTTCCATCCAGGTCGAGAGCGGCTTCGGCCAGGTCACCATCGGCGTGCGTCCCGGCGTTCCCGCCTGGCTCGATCTGTCCTCCAAAGAGGGGCACGTCCGCAACCAGCTGGACAGCGACCGCGCTCCCAACGCGTCCGAACAGACCGTCGCAGTGCGTGCACGCACCCAGCACGGCGACATCAGCATCCAGCGCGCCCAATGACTCCGGGCCACCAACAGAAGGGAACGAAGCACATGAACACGCCAGCAATCGAAGTCCGCGGGCTGCGGAAGTCCTACGGCGCAAAGGCAGTGCTCGACGACGTCGACCTCATCGTGGACGCGGGCACCGTCACCGCGCTGCTCGGCCCGAACGGCGCCGGCAAGACGACGACCGTGCACATCCTGTCCACCCTGGTGCGGCCCGACGGCGGCACCGCACTGGTGAACGGATGCGACGTCGTGCGCAATCCCGACGGCGTCCGCGCCGCGATCGGCCTCACCGGCCAGTTCTCCGCGGTGGACAAGCTGCTCACCGGCGAGGAGAACCTGCTGCTGATGGCCCGGCTGCGCCATCTTGGAGCGAAGCGCTCGAAGACCCGGGTGGCCGAGCTGCTGGACCAGTTCGACCTCGTCGAGGCCGCCCGCAAGCCGCTCGCCACCTACTCGGGTGGCATGCAGCGCCGCCTCGACCTCGCCATGACCCTCGTCTCGGCGCCCAGCGTCATCTTCCTGGACGAGCCCACCACGGGCCTGGACCCGCGCAGCCGCCACACCATGTGGGACATTGTCCGCAGCCTGGTCGCGGACGGCACCACCGTGCTGCTCACCACCCAGTACCTGGACGAGGCGGACGAGCTCGCGGACCGCATTGCGGTGCTCGACGGCGGCCGGCTCGTCGCCGAGGGGACGCCGGACGAGCTCAAGCGCCTGGTGCCGGGCGGACATATCCGGCTCCGGTTCGCCGATGCCGCGCGGCTCGACGCCGCCTCCGGGCTGCTCGGCGAGTCCGCCCGCGACGACGCCGCTCTCTCGCTCACCGTGCCGAGCGACGGCGGTGTCGGCGCGCTGCGCACCGTGCTGGACCGCCTCGACACGGCCAACCTGGAGGTCGACGACCTCAGCATCCACACCCCGGACCTCGATGACGTGTTTTTCGCGCTCACCGGCCGGGTCGAGACGAAGGGAATCGAATCATGACCACCATCGCCGCCAAGCGCCGGACGGCCCCGGGCACCGGCCAGCAATCGCACGTCATTGCCGACTCGGTGACGATGCTGCGCCGCAACCTGCTGCACATGCTGCGCTACCCGGGCCTGTCGGTGTTCACCATCGTGGGGCCGGTAGTCCTGCTGCTGTTCTTCGTGTTCGTGTTCGGCGGCACGCTCGGGGCCGGCCTGCCCGGCGCTGATCCGGCCGGCGGGCGCGAGGCGTATGTCGCCTACGTCATGCCGGGCATCCTGCTGTTGACCATCGCCGGCAGCGCAGGCGGCATCGCGACGACCGTGTCGATGGACATGACCGAGGGCATCACCGCGCGGTTCCGGACGATGGCGATCTCGCGGGCCGCGGTGCTCGCCGGGCACGTGCTCGGCAATACCATCCAGGCGATTATCGCCGTCGTGCTCGTGCTTGGCGTCGGCCTCCTGATTGGCTTCCGCCCGACCGCCGGGTTTGTCGAATGGATCTCCGCCGCAGGTCTGATCGTGCTCATCGCGTACGCGATCAGTTGGCTCGGGGTGGCCATGGGCATGCAGGCGAAGTCGGCCGAGACCGCCAGCAACCTGCCCCTCGTGCTGACCTTCCTGCCCTTCCTCAGCAGCGGCTTTGTGCCGACCGAGTCGATGCCGGAATGGCTGCAGTGGTTCGCGCAGTACCAGCCCTTCACGCCGTTCATTGAGGCCATCCGCGGGCTGCTGCTCGGCACCCCGCTCGGCTGGAGCCCGGTGCTGGCAATCGGGTGGTGCGTCGTGATTGTGGTCGCGGGGTACATCTGGTCGATGGCGATCTACGAGCGCAAGTCGGTGCGCTAAGCCCAGGGTGCACCCGGTTGCTGCGGGCGGTCGCGAGCGCATCGCGGCCGCCCGCCCTGTGCCTCAGCCGAAGTGGTGTTCGGCGTCAAGGCTGCCGCTGGTGAACGCCGGCCGGACCGGCGTCGTCGCACTGGCGTTGCAATGCTGGATCCCGCAAGCGTCGACGACGCGGCGCCCGGGGAATCTGTCACGAGGGGTCAGCGCCAGCCGAGCTGCGGCGCCACATACTTCAGGATCGACTCGATGACGTGGGCGTTGTAGTCGACACCGAGCTGGTTCGGGACCGTGAGGAGCAGGGTGTCTGCCGCGGCGATCGCCTCGTCCTCGGCCAGCTTTGCGGCCAGCTCGTCCGGGGCACCGGCGTAGGAGCGGCCAAAGACCGCGCGTGTTTTCTCGTCGATGTTGCCCACCTGGTCGGAGCTGTGGCGGTCGCGGGCGAAGTACTGCCAGTCGCGCTCGTCCGTCAGCGCGAAGATGCTGCGGCTGACCGAGACGCGCGGCTCCCGCTCGTGCCCCGCCTCCTTCCAGGCCTGCCGGTAGAGCTCGATCTGCTCGGCCTGCTGGACGTGGAAGGGCTTGCCGCTCTCATCATCCTTGAGCGTGGAGCTCTGCAGGTTCATGCCGAGCTTCGCCGCCCAGATGGCCGTGGCGTTCGAGCCGGAGCCCCACCAGATGCGCTCGCGCAGCCCCCTTGAGTGCGGCTCCACGCGCAGCAGGCCCGGAGGGTTCGGGAACATCGGGCGGGGGTTCGGCGCCGCAAAACCCTTGCCAGTGAGGACCTCGAGCAGACGCTCGGCGTGCCTGCGGCCCATGTCGGCGTCCGACTCGCCCTCGACGGGGGCGAAGCCGAAGTAACGCCATCCGTCGATGACCTGCTCGGGTGAACCCCTGCTGATGCCCAGCTGCAGCCGGCCGCCCGCGATCAGGTCGGCCGCGCCAGCGTCCTCCGCCATGTAGAGCGGGTTCTCGTAGCGCATGTCGATCACGCCGGTGCCGATCTCGATGCGGCTTGTCCGGGCCCCGATCGCAGCGAGCAGCGGGAACGGGGAGGCGTATTGCTGCGCGAAGTGGTGGACTCGGAAGTAGGCGCCGTCCGCACCTAGCTCCTCGGCCGCGACCGCGAGGTCGATCGCCTGCAACAGCGCGTCCGACGCGGTGCGCGTGCCGGAATCCGGGTGGTCGGTCCAATGGCCGAAGGACAGGAATCCGATGTTCTTCACACCGGAAACGAACATGGTGGCGGCGGTTCTTATTCCCGCGGGCCCTCAGCCTCGCACCCCTCCCGCGGGACGCCTGGCGCCCCTGGCGCCCCGTAGGCGGGACCGCGGGCTCAGCCGGCCTCGTAGGGGGTCCGGAAGAGGGTGATTCCCCATTCCGGGTTGTGCAGCACGATTCCAGTCTCCCGTTGTGCAAACTGAAGCGGAGCTTGAAGGTATCGTTTCATCCCCGACTGTTCCTGGTCCCACGGGAAGTTGCACGTGCCCAGGGAACTTTCCAGTGTCCCCGGATCCGGCGTGATCGTTTCGGTGGCAATGCTGACCGTGACCGCATACGAAGCACAGGGGATGCGCACGGTCATTAACTTGCGGCCGCCAACGCTGCCGAACCGTATCGCGTAGTCGCCGGAGCTCATTCCCGGACCACGGGGCACAGAAGCCGGCGTCATGGAACCGGCTGTGAAGTACTGGCAATCCAGCGCTCCGTTGGCTACGGCGTTCTCTGCACGCTGTGGCAGGCATTCATCTATACCCTGCCGGGGGGCAGGCGGAATCGGCGGAGCCGGGGCGAGGGTCATGCCCGGTGACAGTCCGGCGCCCGTCGACGGTGCGGCCTTGGCGGCGGGCGGTTTGGTGACCGTTTGCTCGCCGGCCGGCATGCATTGTGGGGGAGTAGATGCGCAGGCCGCGGTTAACGCGACAACGGCGAGGCTCACTACGGATAGCAGTGTCGGCGTCGTGTGCATTCCATAACGAGCGGGTCCCCCGGGCGCGACCATGATCCGAACCCTAGGGGTTCGGGGCTTGTCCGTGCAACAACCCCCAGGCTAGGCGACCGGGGCCGGTGAGCTTTGCTGCACGTGCTGGTCCAGGATGTCCCGGGCGGTTGTCCACGTCCGGCTCCCGTACCGGTCGTTGCTGACGTAGTTCAGGGTCGCGTCGCCGCTGAACATGCTGGCGAAGTACTGCATGCCCTGCCACGGCGGGAACGGCTTGTCAGAGGCCGGCATGAAGGCTTTGACTGCCCGGCTCATAGCAGTC
>NZ_JBFTZW010000060.1:0-18874 GCF_056406555.1 Arthrobacter sp. P1_B4 | reverse complement strand
AGCGGACGCCAGGGGCGGGGCCGCGCGCCGCGCCCTGGACCGTTCACCGACCAGCTGGGCGAGGATGGACAGGGCGATCTCCCCGGGGGTCCGGGCGCCGAGCTGCAGCCCGGCCGGTGTGAAAACCCGCCGCCGCAGGGCGTCGTCGACGTCGAGGGATTCCAGGACGGCGGCGCCGCGGGTTCTACTGGCCACGAGGGCAACGTAGGGGACACCGGCCCGCAGGGCCGCTTCCAGGGCACGCTCTTCCGCTTTGCCGTGCGAGGCGACAATCAATGCCGCGTCATCCCCGCGGGGATCGGCGGATTCGCCGTCCGTCAGTTCGACTTCGAGGCCGACGCCGGAGCCGAGCGTTTCCAGGGCCTGCGCCACCGGCGTCGTGCCCACCACCACGACCCGGGGCGCCGGAATCCGCGGCTGTAGGAAGATCTCGATGGCCCCGCCGCTCAGGCACGGGTTGGTGACCTCGACGGCGCCTTCCTCCGCGGTGCGGGACGGTTCTCCGGGCAGCACCCGCAGCAGGAGGGGTTCCTGGGTGGCCAGGACCTGCCGGCTGTACTCGCGCACCGACTCCTCCACGCAGTTTCCGCCCACAAAGCCGTGGATCTCTCCGCTGGGCAGCACCAGGGCGGTGTCCCCGGCGTGGGCGCTCGTCGGATGCTGGGCGCGGACCACCGTGGCATGGACGAACGGCTCGCGGCGGCTGGCGAGTTCATCTGCCCTGGCGGCCAGGGATCCTGCGGTGGAAGCCATCAGATCGGCGGCCGTGCCCGGCCCTGCATGGCAGCCCAGACGCGGGCCGGGGTGCAGGGCATGTCCATATGCGTGACGCCGAACGGCGCCAAGGCATCGACGACGGCGTTGACGATCGCCGGCGGTGAGCCGACTGTGGCGGACTCACCGATGCCCTTCGCCCCGATCGGGTGGTGCGGGGAGGGCGTGACAGTGAATCCGGTTTCCCAGTCCGGCACCTCCATGGCCGTGGGGATCAGGTAGTCCATGAAGGACCCGGCGAGGCAGTTGCCGTCCTCGTCGAATTCGATGATCTCCATCAGGGCCATGCCCACACCGTCCGTCAGCCCGCCATGCACCTGGCCTTCGATGATCATCGGGTTGATCCTGGTGCCGCAGTCATCCACCGCGATGAAGCGCCGCACTTTGACCTCCCCGGTGCCGGGATCGATGTCGACGACGCAGATGTAGGCGCCGAACGGGAAGGTCAGGTTCGGCGGGTCGTAGGTGACCTCGGCGTCGAGGTTTCCGTCAACGCCCTCAGGCAAGGCAATCGTGCCGTGGGCGCCCATGGCGATCTCGGCCATGGTCTTGCCGACGCTCGGATCGCCTTTGACGAACCAGCGACCCTTTTCCCATTCGAGGTCCTCGGGGCGGGTCTCCAGCATCGCCCCGGCGATCAGTTTCGCCTTCTCGCGCACCTTCCGGGCTACAAGGGCCACGGCGCCGCCGCTGACCGGCGTCGAACGGCTGCCGTACGTGCCCAACCCGAACGGGGTCTGGTCGGTGTCCCCGTGCACCACCTCGATGTCCTCCGGCGGGATGCCGAGTTCTTCCGCCACGATCTGGGCGAAGGTGGTCTCGTGGCCCTGGCCCTGGCTCTGCACCGAGATGCGCACCACGGCCTTGCCAGTGGGGTGGACGCGCAGTTCGGCGCCGTCGGCCATGCCGAGGCCCACAATGTCGAAGTGTTTCCTGGGCCCGGCTCCGACGACTTCCGTGAAGAAGGAAACCCCGATGCCCATGAGTTCCCCGCGTTCGCGTTTCTCGGCCTGCTCGCGGCGGAGGTCCTCGTATCCGGCGAGCTGCATCGAGAGGCGCATGGCGGCCTCGTAGTTGCCCGAGTCGTAGACCCAGCCGGTCTTATTGGCATAGGGGAATTGTTCCGGCTTGATGAAGTTCTTGAGCCGCAGCTCCGCCGGGTCCATGTCCAGCTTGCGGGCCAGGATGTCGACCATCCGCTCCACGAGGTACACGGCCTCGGTGACCCGGAACGAGCACGCGTACGCGACCCCGCCGGGCGCCTTGTTGGTATAGACGCCGGTGACGGAGCAGTGGGCGGCCGCGAGGTCGTAGCTGCCGGTGAAGATGGAGAAGAATCCGGCCGGGTTCTTGGTGGGCTGGGCGGTGGCGTTGAACGCGCCGTGGTCGGCCAGCACGTGGGTGCGCAGGGCGAGGATCTTGCCGTCCCTGGTCGCCGCGATTTCGCCCTGCATGATGTAGTCCCGGGCGAACGAGGTCGACATCAGGTTTTCGGAGCGGTCCTCCACCCATTTGACCGGGCGGCCGGAGACGATCGAACCGACGACGGCGAGGATGTAGCCGGGATAGATCCCGACCTTGTTGCCGAAGCCGCCGCCGATATCGGGGGAGACGATCCGGATCTTGTGCTCGGGGATGCCGGCGACGATCGCGAACAGGGTCCGGTGCGCGTGCGGTGCCTGGGTGGTCTCGTAGAGCGTCAGCTTGCCGTTGACGGCGTCGAAATCGGCGACGGCGCCGCACGTCTCCATCGGGGCGGGATGGACCCGCGGGTAGACGACCTCCTGGCTGACCACAACATCCGCGGCGGCGAACACCGCATCCGTTTCGGCCTTGTCGCCCATCTCCCAGTCGAAGATCCGGTTGTCCGTCCGGCCCTCGATCTCATCGCGGATCACCGGGGCGTCTGCGTCCAGTGCCTTGCGGGCGTCCACCAGCGGGGGAAGGACATCGTATTCGACGTCGATCAGCTCCAGGGCGTCCCGGGCGGCGTAACGGTCCTCGGCCACGACAAACGCGACTTCCTGGCCCTGGAACCGGACTTTGTCGGTCACCAGCACGGCCTGGACATCCGCCGACAGCGTCGGCGCCCACGCGAGCTTCAGGCCCAACAGGTCCTTGCCGGTAATGACGGCGACCACTTTCGGATGCGCGAGGGCGTTAGTCGTGTCGATGGACACGAGCCGGGCGTGCGCGACCGGAGCGCGCAGGATGGCGCCGTGCAGCATCCCCGGCAACACGATGTCATCCAGGTAGTGGCCCTTGCCGCGCACGAAGCGCGGGTCTTCCTTCCGCTGGATGCGGCCATAGCCGATGGGGCGGTCCTCGTCGCCAGCGGCCGGGTTTGACTGCCGGTCATGGATGACGGTCATGCCTTCACCTCCGTGTCTTCTGTCTCCGCCGCGACATCCGGGACGGCGGTGTCCGTGTCGGCGGCGGCCGTGTCGGCCAGGCCGGAGCCGGCCGGATGGGCGGCGGCCCACTGCACCGAGCGGACAATCGTCGCGTAGCCCGTGCACCGGCAGATCTGCCCGGAAATGGCCTGCCGGATCTCGGCGTCGTCCGGGTGCGGATTCTTATCCAGCAGCGCGCGGGCCGTGAGCATCATCCCCGGGGTGCAGAAGCCACACTGCAGCCCGTGCTCTTCCATGAAGCCCTGCTGGACGGGGTCGAGGGTGCCGCCGCTGGCCAGCCCCTCGACGGTGCGGATGTCGTGCCCCGCGGCCATGGCGGCCAGGACGGTGCAGGACTTCACGGGCTGTCCGTCCATCAGGACCACGCACGTCCCGCAGTTGCTTGTGTCGCATCCCCAGTGAGTACCGGTGAGGCCCAGGACCTCGCGGATGTAGTGGACCAGGAGCACCCGGGGCTCAATCTCGCTCGTGACGTCGGCGCCGTTCACGGTCATGCTGATCTGCATCGGCTTCAGCCTTCCTGCATCTGGGCGGCGCGGGCACAGGCCCGCCGCAGTACCCGTTGGGTGAGCTCATCGGCGAGATGCCGCTTGTAGTCGACCGGGCCGCGCTGGTCAGCCACCGGATCGCAGGCCTCCGCTGCCAGCCTGCCCGCCTCGGCGAACAGCTCCTCGTCCGGATGCCGGCCGCGGAGCACGGCGGCGGCCCCGGCCAGGGGGTGGTCAAGGCCCAGGGCGGTGAGCCCGACGGCGGCGTCGTCGACAGTGCCGTCCGCGGCGAGGGTGACGGCGGCACCTGCGGCACCGACCGCCCAGTCTCCGACCCGGCGTTCGACCTTTTCATAGGCGCTGCCCGACCGGGGGCGGATGCCGAACCTGAGTTCGCAGAGCAGTTCATCGTGCCCGACCGCGGTTTCATAGGGGCCGCGGTGGAACTCGGACATGGACAGGATGCGCTCGCCGCCTGGTCCGCGGATCACGGCCTCGGCGCCCAGGACCCCGCAAACCGTGGAGAGGTCCTCGGCCGGGTCGGCCTGGCAAAGCGAGCCGCCAATGGTGCCGCGGTTGCGGACCACGGGGTCGGCGATCACCCGCTCGGCGTCCCGCACGATGGGGAACAGCCCGGCCACCTCCTCCGACTCGAGCAGGGTGGTGTGGCGCGTCAGGGCGCCGACCCTTAGTTTGTTGCCGTCACGGAGGATGAAATCGAGCTCGTATAAGTCATTGATGTCGATCAGCCATTCGGGCCGGGAGAGGCGGAGCTTCATCATCGGCAGGAGGCTATGCCCCCCGGCCACCACCCGCGAGTCGGGTCCGTACCGGGCAAGAAGTTCCAGGGCGTTCTCCACCGTAGTGGCGCGCACGTAGTCAAATGGAGCCGGAATCTGCATAGTCCCTACCTCACTCCGAAAGGCCGGCGGCGTGGAGCAGCGGCTGCCTGGCGCCGGATTGACGTCAGTCTTGCCGCGGCCTGGCGGGGCTGTCAATATCGTCATAAGCGAAAGGTTATGAAGCCGTGGCGATGACATTGGGACAGTTGCGGACCTTCGCCCTGGTGGCCAAGCTGGGTTCCCTCCATGCGGCCGCCGTCCAACTCGGAGTCAGCGAACCGGCAGTCTCGACGGCGCTCGCCGCACTCAGGCAGGATCTGGGCGACCCGCTCTTCGTGCGCGCCCATGGCGGGATCGCGCTGACTCCCGGCGGCCGGGCGCTCGCCGAACATGCCCAGGACATCGTGGGACTGGCGGACCGGGCCCGGTGGGAGGTGGCACATGCCCAGACCGAGACCGGGCGGCTGAAAATCGTGGCGACGGCGCCGTTTGCCGAGCACGCGGCGGGGCGCCTGCTGGACCTTTTCACCCGCCGGGTTCCCGGGGCTTCCGTCGATGTGGTGGTGGAGGAAGCCGAGGACATCGCCTCGCTGATGCTCGAACGCGTCTATGACATCGCTTTGGGGGCCAGGCCCGCCGTCCGCAACGGCTCCCGTGCCAACGGCACTGGCGCCGTCGGCATCGACTCCGTCCCGTTCCTGCGGTACCAGCGGATCGTCGTGGCGGCCGCCGGACATCCGATCGCCGCCCTCCACGGGCCGGTCGCGCCGGCCGAGCTGGTGCGCAGACCCTGGTTTGCCGGGCCCGCCGGCATCCAGGCGGCCAGCGAGGAGGGCCGCTGGCTGGCCGCCCAGTCGGTGGCGCCGGAGATCGTCCGGTTGAGCAGCGAGACGGAGGCCCTGGCCGCCGTCAGGGCCGGAGAGGGAACCATGCTGGCGCTGGGGCATATTGTCCGGGCTGAAATCCGCAGCGGTTCCCTGGTCCGTGTGCCGGTAGCCGGAACGCCGATCTCCGGACTCTGGTGGGCCAGTACCCTGGACCGCGGCCGGGCCACCACCATGGCGCGGACCCTCCAACGGTTTGCCGGAACCGCCGACGCCACCGCGGCCATGGTCGCCCCCGGCGGTTCGCGAGGGCTGGAACGGCGGGGGTCCAAGTTCCACGTGGCGCTCTGGAGCTGAGGGGCCGCCGCCGTGCCGGCTGCCGCTGTGCCGCTGTGTCGCGTTGCGCAACGCCGGGGACGGGTGCTACCCCTTGAGGGTTAGACGATCCATTCACCCTGCGAGAAGGAGTAGCAATGACGTTGTCCCGAGACGAAGACAGCTCGCTGAGGCATTGGAGCAGCCGGCTGATCCAGGCGCTGCAGATCCTCGACCTGGAAGTCGACCACGAAAAGATCGTCCAGGTGGCAGAGGAATCGGTCAAAGCCGTCGGGCCGCATGCGGACGCCATCAGTGCGTTCATCGTGGGCTACGCGGCGGGTACTGCGTCCACCAAGGGCCGCAAGGGCACGCAGGAGGCCGTGCACGCCGCATCAAACAAGGTCATCGAGCTCTGCGAACATGGCGAGTCGGGCGGCCCTGACGAGAAAGGCTGGGCCAAGAGGGCCCAGTAGCCCGGCCCGCGAGCACCCTGGAAGCACGCCGGACCTGATGCACAGGGATCACGCCATGCGCGCGGTCCGCAGCCACTGGACATGCTCCGCGGTGGGGCGCAGGGACGGGCATGTTGGTGTTATGTCCACTCGCCGGGGCCGGGGCGGGGCATGTCCGGTGGTGCGGACTGGCCCGGCCCCGGCTGGCGGGTGCCTAGGGTGAGGCCACCCGGGCAGGGGCTGTTGCCGCGCCGTCGGGCGTCTGGTCCAGGCTCGGCTCGAGCCGGACGATGACTGCCTTCGAGACTGGCGTGTTGCTGCCTTCGGCCGTGTGGTTCAGCGGCACCAGCACGTTGGCCTCGGGGTAGTACGCCGCCGCGCAGCCCCGTGCCGTGGGGTACGACACCACGCGGAACTTGCGCACCACGCGTTCCTCGCCGTCGTCGTGCACGCCGTGGACGTCCACGTACTGCCCGTCCGCAAGGCCGAGTTCGGCGATGTCGTCAGGGTTCACGAACACCACATGGCGGCCCTTCTTGATGCCACGGTAGCGGTCGTTGTGCGAGTAGATGGTGGTGTTGAACTGGTCGTGGGAGCGCATGCTCTGCAGGATCAGGGTTCCATGCGGCCGTTCGACAAGTTCAAGATCATTGACTGTCAGCACGGCCTTGCCGGTGGGCGTGGGGAAGGTGCGGGAGTCGCGGGGACCGTTGGCGAGGATAAACCCGCCTTCCTGCCGGATCCTCTGGTTGTAGTCCTTGCAGCCGCCCACCACGCGCGAAATGTGGTCCCGGATAAGGTCGTAGTTCTTCTCATAGCCGTCCCAGTCGGCCCTGATCTTGTCGCCCACCAGGAGTTTGCCCAGCCGGCTCACGATGGCCGGCTCCGAGAGCAGATGGTGGGACACCGGCTCGACGCTGCCCCAGGACGGATGCACGGCGCAGACGGTGTCCTCCACCGACACGAACTGGGGACCGGATTCCTGGATATCGATCTCGGTCCGGCCCATCGTGGGGAGGATCAGGGCCTCGCGGCCCGTCACAGTGTGCGAGCGGTTCAGCTTGGTCGAGATCTGGACCGTCATCTCCGTGTTTTGCATGGCAGYCTCGGCGGCGTTCGTGTCCGAGATGGCACCCACCAGGTTGCCGCCCAGGGCGACGAATACCTTGATCTCGCCCGCACGCATCTTGTTGATGGTCTCGACGGCGTCCGCGCCGTGTTCGCGGGGCGGCTCGAAGTCGAACTCCTCGCCGAGGGCCTCCATGAAGGACTGCGGCATCTGCTCCCAGATGCCCATGGTCCGGTCGCCCTGCACATTGCTGTGCCCGCGGATGGGGGAGGCGCCGGCGCCTGGCTTGCCGATATTGCCGCGCAGCAGCAGGAGGTTGATGATCTCCTTGATGGTGGCAACACCCTTCTTCTGCTGCGTGATGCCCATGGCCCAAGTGATGATGACTTTCTCGGCCTTGAGATAGCGGGCGGCCAGCTCATCGATGTCCTCGCTGTGCAGGCCCGTTGCCTCAAGCACTGTGCCTTCATCCAGCCCGGCGAGGTGTTCCTTGAGCTCCTCGAGCCCCTCGCAGTGTTCGGCCAGGAAGGCGTGGTCCAGGACTGTCCCGGGGTTCTTGGCCTCGGCCTCGAGCACGCGCTTGGACACGGCCTGCAGCAGCGCCATGTCGCCGCCGATCCGGATCTGAAGGAACTGGTCCGCGATCTGGACGCCGTGACCGACGACCCCGTTGACCTGCTGCGGGTTCTTGTACCGGCGCAGGCCTGCTTCGGGGAGCGGGTTGACGGCCACGATCTCGCCGCCGTTGCGCTTGCACGCCTCAAGTTCGGTCATCATCCGGGGGTGGTTGGTGCCGGGGTTCTGGCCCATGATGATGATCAGGTCGGCTTTGGCGTAGTCGTCGAAGCTGACCGTCGCCTTGCCGATGCCGATGGTCTGGCCCATGGCCCAGCCGGAGGATTCGTGGCACATATTGGAGCAGTCCGGCAAGTTGTTGGTGCCGTAGCCGCGGACCATGAGCTGGTAGAGGAAGGCAGCCTCGTTCGAGGTCCGGCCGCTCGTGTAGAACGCCGCCTGGTCGGGGGAGTCCAGGCCCTTGAGCTTGTCGGCCACGAGCCGGAGCGCCTCGTCCCAGCTGACCGCCTTGTAGTGGTCCTCGCCGGCGGCCTTGTACACCGGTTCGGTCAAGCGGCCCTGCATGCCAAGCCAGTACTCGGTCTGGCTGCGCAGGTCGCTGACGGCATTCTCGGCCCAGAAAGTTTCGGGAACCACCACCGGGGTCGCTTCCCAGGTCACCGCTTTGGCCCCGTTCTCGCAGAACTCGAATGCCTTGCGGTGGTGGGGATCCGGCCACGCGCAGCTCGGACAGTCGAAGCCGTCCTTCTGGTTCATCGCCATGACGGTCTTGCGGGTTCGGTTCAGGCCCATCTGTTCGATGGCCGGCTTCATGGAGTGGTAGACGCCCGGGACGCCGGCGGCCCAGCTTTTCGGCCCGTCCCCGACGACGAGATCCTTTTCGGACGGTTCCTCGATATGAGGAGTGTTGCGAGTCACGTGAACTTCCCTTCTGCAACCACCACCCGGATGGGGCGGCGTGCTGATCTGCCACTCTGCACCTTACCGTCAGGCCTATCAGCTTGATCGGAGCGCCGCAAGCAATTGCCCGGCCGGGGCAAGCTACCGGCCGGCCACGAGTGTGTCCCGGATCTCGCGGCGGAGGACCTTGCCGATCAGCGAACGCGGCAGCTCATCCACCACGGCAACGCGGCGCGGCACCTTGTAGGCGGCCAGGTTCTCCCGGGCAAACGCCAGCAGCCCCTCCGGGTCCAGGCCGGGGCCCGCGGACGGGACGACGGCGGCAACCACGTCTTCGCCGCCGCCCGGGCGGGGCAGTCCCACCACACACACGTCCCGCACGCCGGGGTACCCGGAGAGGACATCTTCAACTTCCGTGGGGGAGACGTTGAAGCCTCCCGTGATGATCAGCTCCTTGATCCGGTCCCGGACGGTCACGAAATCATCCTTATCTACCGAGACGATGTCACCGGTCCGGAACCAGCCGCCCTCCAGCAGCGCCTCCTCGGTCTCCTTCGGCCGGTTCCAGTAGCCGGCAAAGACCTGCGGGCCGCGGACCAGGAGCTCGCCCTCCTCTCCCGGGGCACGGTCCAGGAGGACGTTCCGCGGGTCCACCACACGAATGTCCGTCAGGGGAAACGGGACCCCTACGGTTCCCGGTTTCCGGCTGGGACCGAAGGGGTTGCCCAGGGCGATGGGCGAGGTTTCCGTCAGCCCGTAGCCCTCGATCAGGTAGCCCCCGGTCGCCTTCTCCCACGCGTCCACCGTCGCCGTCGGCAGGTTCATCGCCCCCGAGATGGAGAAGCGGATGCTGTCCAGCGCGATACCGCGCTCGGCGGCTGCGGCGGCGATGCGGTCGTAGATCGGCGGCACCGCCGGCAGGAATGTGGCAGGCGACTTCCTGTGCGCCTTCAGCACCAGGTCGACGTCGAACTTAGGGAACAGCACCAGTTTCGCGCCGATGCTCAGGGCGAACGTCATGCAGAGCGTCAGGCCGTAGGCGTGGAACATGGGCAGCACCGCGTACACGGTTTCCCGGCCGTCCTTGAGTCCCGGCACCCAGGCGCGGCCCTGCGCGGCATTGGCCTGCAGATTGGCATGGGTCAGCATGGCGCCTTTGGGCCGGCCCGTGGTGCCGCTGGTGTATTGGATGACAGCCAGGTCTGTGGCGGCCGGGCGCGGATGCTTTTTCTTCAGGTCGCCCGCGCCAAGGAGGTCTTTCCACGCCAGCACCCTCCGGTGCGCCGGCTGCGCCACGGGCCGGGGCGAGTGCTTGCCGGCGGTCAAGGCGGCACGGGCGGCGCGGGCCGCCGGCACGGGGAGCCGCAGCGCGACCCGTTGCAGCAGGGGCATCGCCGGAATCAGTTCAACGGAGACGATGCTCTGCAGCCCGACGTCGGCCGGCAGTTGGCGGACCTTGTCCACGGCCTTGTCCCAGACAATGGCGATGGTGGCGCCATGGTCCTCGAACTGGTGGCGCAGCTCGCGGTCCGTATATAAGGGGTTGTGTTCGACGACCACGGCGCCCAGGCGCAGTGCCGCGTGGAACGCGATGATGTGTTGCGGGCAGTTCGGCAGGACCAGCGCCACCCGGTCACCGGCCCGGACGCCGAGCTTCCTCAGGCCCGCGGCCGCCTTGTTGATGGCGGTGCCGAGGTCCCGGTAGCTGGTGCGCGCTCCAAAGAATTCCAGGGCGGTCTTCTTCCCGTAGCGCCGGACGGACGAGTCCATCAGGTCGACGAGGGAACCTTCCGGGAGCTTGAGGCTGGCGGGAACCCCGGGGCTGTAGTGGCGGGTCCAGGGGCGGTCGGGACGCTTGGGCCCTGCGGATTTGGTGCTCATGGTGTGTCCTTGCCACTGGGCTGCGCTGTGATGCGCGGGGCTGTGCGGTGCCGGGCTGCCGGCCTCGGGCCCGGCCGGGCCCGTCAAGAAATCCTACCGGGGCGGCCCCGCCTGGACGCGCGTGCCGGGGAGGCCCCGGCGGCGGCCGGCGCCGGCCCGGAGGTGACTTTTGGCCCTTGGCACCCGGCAGGCCCGGGCGGAAGCTGGGGCGTACACCGCGAGCCGCGGGTCCGTGCAGTTCTCTGGGGTCGTTCAGGACACAGGTTCGCGCTGGTCACGGGTTTGCGCAGGTCACAGGTCCGCGCGCAATCAACGCACAATTTACGCAAGAAGAAGGTCCACGGGGGCGCCATGAAGCACCAGCAGCCGAGCGACGTCGAGGATCCGCGATGAACCCCGAGGCCGTCACCCGGTCCACCGTGTTGAAGGAGGTCCACGATCTCGCCCGGCCACTGAAAACCGATCGGGACCTCAACGGCCTCGTGCGGCGCGCGGCCGACTGCCGTTTTGTAGCCATCGGCGAGGCCTCCCACGGCACCCACGAGTTCTACACCTGGCGCGACACCCTCAGCAGGCGGCTCATCGCGGAGGAAGGCTACAACTGGATTGGGGTGGAAGGGGACTGGCCCGACTGCTGGCGCATCAACCGCTGGGTCCGCGGCCTGGAGGGGAAGGACCAGGGCGTCCACGCGCTGCTGGCCGGCTTCGAACGCTGGCCAACCTGGATGTGGGCCAACGAGGAAGTCGCGGCGTTCCTGGACTGGCTGCGCAGCTGGAACCTGGCCAGGCCGCTGGACAAACGTGTCGGCTTCTACGGACTGGATGTCTACTCGCTCTGGGATTCGCTGCGCGAAATCATCGGCTGGCTGCAGGCGAACGTTCCCGACGCCGTCCCCGCGGCGGAGCGCGCCTGGCAGTGCTTCCTGCCCCATCACGAGGACCCGCACCAGTACGCCTGGAGCACGCGGCTGGTGCCGCAGTCCTGCGAGCCCGACGTCGTGGCCCTCCTGACCGAGGTCAGGAACCGGGCCTTCAGCCCCGGCCGGCATGAGGAGGACGCCTTCGACGCCGTCCAGAACGCTGAAGTCGCGGCCAACGCCGAGCACTACTACCGCATCATGGTCCGCGGCGACAGGCAGTCCTGGAACGTCCGCGACCACCATATGGCCGACACCATCGACCGGGTCAGCAGGCACCTCGGTCCGGCGTCGAAGGGACTGATCTGGGAACACAACACACACATCGGTGATGCCCGGGCCACCGACATGGCGCAGGACGGCCTGGTCAACGTCGGGCAGCTGCTGCGTGAACGCCACGCGGGCGAAGGTGTGCTGCTGGTCGGCTTCGCAGCCCACCGCGGCTCCGTGCTCGCCTCCGACGGGTGGGGCCGCCCCGAACGCATCCTGACGGTTCCGGAAGCGCGCCCGGGCAGCCACGAAGACTTCCTGCATCAGGCCCTGGGGGTGCCCTCAGTGCTGGTGTTCGGCGACGACCGGACCGGGCCGTGGCTCTCGACACGGCTCGGACACCGGGCGATCGGCGTCGTCTACCACCCGGAACGGGACGCCGGAAACTACGTTCCGACCCGGATGGGGGAGCGCTACGACGCACTCATCTGGCTGGAACACACCGCAGCGCTGCGCCCGGTGCACCATGAAGGCCCGCCCCGCGAACCGGAGTTCGAGACCGAGCCCACCGGATTCTAGGCCGGTGTGCATTCCAGGAAGCAGGAATCAGCATGAGCAAAGCAATCATCGTCGGC
Organism: Arthrobacter sp. P1_B4; assembly: GCF_056406555.1. Lineage (NCBI taxonomy): Bacteria > Bacillati > Actinomycetota > Actinomycetes > Micrococcales > Micrococcaceae > Arthrobacter > Arthrobacter sp. P1_B4. The sequence continues at coordinate 6,574 of NZ_JBFTZW010000060.1, read as the reverse complement.
GTCAACGGGTCCGCAGGCAGCAACGCCGCCCTGGCCTGGGCCCTTGACCGGGCCGCCCGGGACAAGCTCCCGGTCACGGTCGTCCACGCGGTGGACGACAGGTGGATGTCACCGGATTTTCAGTACCACGAGATCATCCGGGAATCGGGGATGGAACTGCTTCGGGACGCTGAGACGGCCGCCCGTGAACAGGCCCCGGACGTCACTGTGGACATCCAGCTCCGTCATGGCAGCGGCGGTTCGGTGCTCCGGGAAGTCTCCAAGGAGGCCGCCATGATCGTGGTTGGCGGCCATGACAAACATTGGATGGGCGGCGGTCCCATGACGGACCGGGCCCTGCAGATTGTCTCGGCCTCGGAATGCCCGGTAGCCGTCGTGCCGGCGAAACCGGCCACGGGGGCAAAGGGCGTCGTGGTCGGCGTGGATGGCTCCGAGGAGTCGCTGCAGGCCGTCGCCTTCGCGGCCGCCGAAGCTGATTGGGGTGGAGACGAGCTCACCGTGGTCCTCGCGTTCAAGAGCCCTGCCCGGTGGGTCGAGAAGCAGCTGCCGACCAGTGGTCTCGCCGAGAGCATCGTCGAAGAGGACCGGATTGTTCTCGCCGAGTCGGTCGCCGGTCTCGGCGACAAATACCCCGACCTGGTGGTCCATCAGCGCCTTGAGACGAACACCGAACCGGCGAAGGCCCTCGTGGATATCGCCGCCGGCGCCAGGGAGTTGGTGATCGGAAGTCGGGGACGTGGCGGCTTCTCCCGGACGGTCCTCGGCTCCACCGCGCACGCTGTGCTCCTGAACGTGCCGTGCCCCACCATCGTCACGAAAGTGCATAAGGTCAAGCACGGGGACTGACCGCCCGGCGAGCAACCCGTTGCCGGCAAGGTCCCGGAACTGGCTGGAGAGCGCCCTTTTGGAGGGGGCTTTCCGGCGCCGCCAACGGATGGGAGGATGATGCCGTGGACCCCTTCTTCAATTTCATCACGCACTTTTGGTGGCTCGTCTTTCCCCTGAGCGGACTGGCCGGCGGGTGGGCGCGGTCCTGGTCCAAAGCCGCCGAACGCCGGCACCGCCGCCGCGTGGAGCTTTACACGCTCAAGAACCAGGCGGCGCAGGCAGAGCAGGCCAGCCAGGCCGACGTCCTGGCCCTCATGAAGGCGCACGACACCGTTAACCAGCGCTGGCTGGACTACGAACTCGACGTAGGAAAGCTGATCGACTACCCGGTCATGACGGATGTCCGGGAGCCCCTCACCGTGGCCTTCCTCCGGGCCAAACGCGAGGCCGACGGGCTGCGTCCCGCCGCCCCGGCGGAAGTCAGGACCGCCGCGCGGCTTGCGGAGTACCGGTCGGCCGTGACCAGCTTTGAGCTCGCATTCGACGTCGCCGAACGGGAAGCCAAACGGATCAGGGACAGCAAGTTCACCGGTCCCGAACGCCAGCGGCTCGAGACCGCCCGGAAGCTCCTGCGGATCGCATCGGACGCGGCCGCAACTCCCGCCGAGCGGCAGACGGCCTACCGCCGCGCCCGCCGGGAACTCGACGGGCTCATCGTGCTGCCCGAGGCGACGCTCGCGGCGCTGGAGGACAGGATCGCTTCGATGCTCGGCGCGGGCCCGGCGCCTGACGTCCGCCGGGCCGTCTGAGCTGGGCCTTTTCCGGTGGAGCCGGGCGGTGCCAGCTGTGACCGGCATCGCACCGCCGCGGTGAAGGCCCGTGCCGCACAGGAGGACTAAATTTAGGGACTTCTGGCATGTTTTGCCCAGCCGTCTTTCCCACGTACCATCGATAAGGTTTCAAATCGCGTTAGCGCCACCGAATTCATCTGATCAGGCATCGAATGGACGTGGTGGCCATGCAGCAACGGGGATGTGGAACTGCCGACCGTGAACACTTCAGATTGGGCAACAGGTGGAAATCACCGTAATGGTGGCGCTAGTGATATCGCTGGCGCTGTTCTTCGACTTCACCAACGGATTTCATGACACCGCGAACGCCATGGCTACCCCCATCGCAACCGGCGCCATCAAACCGAAAACAGCAGTTGCCCTCGCGGCGGTGCTGAACCTCGTGGGAGCGTTCCTCTCCACGGAAGTCGCCAAGACCGTCTCGGGCGGCATCATCAAGGAAGGCTCGGACGGGGTCCAGATCACCCCAGACATCATCTTCGCCGGGCTGATGGGCGCCATTCTCTGGAACATGATCACCTGGCTCAAGGGCCTGCCGTCCAGTTCCTCCCACGCGCTGTTCGGCGGTCTGATCGGGGCCGCGATTGCCGGTATCGGCATCCACGCGATCAACTTCGAGTCAATCCTCCAAAAGATCATTCTCCCCGCGGTGTTCGCCCCGGTCATCGCGGGCGGCGTAGCCTACTTGTGCACACGGCTGGCGTACGCCCTGACCGCCCGCCATGACCCCGAAACCGGGGACAAGCTCACGCAGAAGCGCGGCGGATTCCGGACCGGTCAAGTTTTCACGTCCAGCCTCGTGGCTTTGGCCCACGGCACCAACGACGCCCAGAAGACGATGGGCATCATCACACTGGTCCTGATCTCCGCCGGCCTCCAGCCTGCCGGATCTGGTCCGGAGTGGTGGGTTATCACCGCCTGTGCCTTCGCCATCGCGATCGGCACGTATTCCGGCGGGTGGCGGATCATCCGCACCATGGGCTCGGGACTCACCGAAGTGAAGCCCGCCCAAGGCTTTGCCGCCGAGACCAGCACCGCCACAGCCATTCTGGCGTCCTCGCACCTGGGCTTCGCCCTGTCCACCACGCAGGTTGCCTCCGGCTCCGTCGTGGGCTCCGGCATGGGACGCCGCGGCACTACGGTGCGGTGGGGAACCGCCGGCCGGATTGCCATCGGCTGGCTGTTCACGCTGCCGGCCGCTGGAATCATGGGCGCGCTGACGGCTCTGCTCGTGCAGACCGGGGTCGTAGGCGTGATCATCGCGGCAACTGCCGGCACCGCCGCAGTGGCCTATATGTTTGTGCGCTCACGGAAGTCGCCTGTGGGCAGCAACAACGCCGTCGAGATCGAGGAAGTCGGCCAGGCCGTGCAGTTCCGCAAGAAAAAGTCCGCCACCAAGTCGATCAAGAACGGCGGTGCCCAGCGATGAAATGGCTGGAACTGTTCAGCGTGGCGAGTGCCACGCTTGTGTCCGCTGTAACCGTGGTAGTTCTCTACTCCCTCGGCGTCCGCCTCACGGCCATCGCGGGGGACACCCGGACCTCCCCGGCGGCCTGGACCCGACCGCTCGCTTACACGTGCTTCGCTTTGTGCGGCGCCGCCATTCTCTTCGGGCTCTACCTGATCATTCCTTACTTCCACAGGTAAGCCGCTGCCCGCGTCCGGGTCCGGTTGCCCATGCGTTTCCGGCCGCCGCGTGGGGGTCGGCTGTCCGTGCGTTCGAGGGATGGGACACCGGCCACCGCAGTGGCTAGGCTGGGGCCATGGTGAGCTTCCAGTACTTCGTGGCGTCCTCACTCGACGGGTTCATCGCCACTGCCGACGACAATCTGGCCTGGCTGCTGCAGTTCGACGGCTTTGAGGGCGGACAGGACAGCTATGACGCGTTCATGGCCGACGTCGGCTGCATCGTCATGGGCGGCGAGACCTACGCGTGGCTTCGGGAGCATGAACCGGACACCTGGCCGTATCCGGGCACACCCTCCTGGGTCTTCACCCGCCACGAGCACGCCGCCCCGAAGGGCGCGGATGTCACGTTTGTGCGCGGGGCCGTAGGCGAGTTCGTGGACGACCTCAAAGAAGCGGCGGGCGGCCGGAACGTGTGGGTTGTGGGTGGAGGCGTGCTCGCAGCGCAGTTCGCTGACGCCGGGCTGCTGGACGAACTGATTGTCTCGGTCATTCCGGTGGTCCTGGGCGGCGGAAAGCAGTTGCTGCCCATGGCGGGCCCGACGCCGCCGCTCGAGTTGACATCTTCCCGCACCCTGGGCAGGGGCATCTTGGAACTGCGCTACCGCTTCCCGGCCCGGGCGTAGCCGGATCCGGCTACGCCCGGGCCGGTCGCCCAGCGCGATATCGCGGATCTAGGGCGCGATATCGCGGATAAGGTTCGTGATCCGGGCGGTGGATAGCCGGCGGCCATGCTCGTCGGTCATCACGATCTCGTGGGTGGTGAGAGTCCGGCCAAGGTGGATGGCCGTGCACGTGCCGGTGACGGTGCCCTCCGAGATCGCCCGGTGGTGCGTCGCGCCGACCTCGATCCCCAGCGCCTGACGGTTGGGGCCGGCATGCATGCCCGCCGCGAAAGAACCCAGGGTTTCGGCGAGGACCACGTGGGCCCCGCCGTGCAGGATGCCGGCCACCTGGGTGTTCCCCGCCACCGGCATGGTGGCCACGGTGCGTTCCGGGCTCATCTCGAGGAAGCGGATCCCCATCTTCACCACAAGGGCTCCGACGCCGTACTGGCCCAGCCAATCGTGCATCTCCTCGGGAACACCGGCCGCTGCGAGCTCGGTCGCGTAGGGGCCGGGCGTGAAATTGTCCTTCATGGGAACTAGGCTGGCACCTGTGAGTGAAACTACCAAACCGGCCCTTGTCCTCGAGAATGCAGCCCCCCAAAATGCTGCCCCCCTTTCCGCGGACACCGCGGCAGACCTTCTCCCGGCAGATGCGCCGGATTCAGGGGTTGCGGCCAAGCGTGCCGGAAAATCCAGCCGGGCCGCGGCGTCGGTTTCCGCCACCGAGGCCCCCGTGATTCCGATCACGGACCAGCCGCGGCTACTCGTACTGGATGGGCACTCCATGGCGTTCCGGGCATTCTTCGCCCTGCCCGCGGACAAGTTCTCCACCGCCACGGGCCAGCACACGAACGCCGTCCACGGCTTCACGTCCATGCTGATCAACCTGATCAAGGAGCAAAAGCCCACCCACGTGGCGGTCGCCTTCGACGTCTCCGATGACACGACGCACCGCAAGGCCGAATACAGCGAGTACAAGGGCGGACGCAACGAGACCCCGCGGGAAATGAGCGGCCAGATCGACCTCATCGACAAGGTCATGGGCGCCTGGGGCATCAAGACCATCAAAATGCCCGGTTGGGAAGCTGACGACATCCTGGCCACCCTCGCCGCAATGGGGGAAAAGGCCGGTTACGAAGTGCTGCTGGTCTCAGGCGACCGCGACGCCTTCCAGCTCATCACCGACAACGTTTTCGTCCTGTACCCCAAAAAGGGTGTCAGCGACATTCCCCGCATGGACGCGGACGCCATCCAGGAGAAGTACTTCGTCAGCCCGGCCCAGTACTCGGACCTCGCCGCCCTGGTGGGGGAATCCGCGGACAACCTCCCCGGCGTTCCCGGCGTCGGCCCCAAGACGGCAGCGAAATGGATCAACCTTTACGGCGGTCTGGAGGGGGTCCTGGAGAACGTCGACGCGATCGGCGGGAAGGTGGGGGACTCGCTGCGCGAATACGTTGACGACGTCAAGCGCAACCGGCGCCTCAACAGGCTGCACACCGACCTGGACCTGCCAGTTACGTTGGACGAGCTCGCGGACCCGCGGCCGGACCAGGCCGCCCTCGAGGAGCTGTTCGACGCCCTGGAATTCAAGACCATCCGGACCCGGCTCTTTGCCCTCTACGGCAGTGAAGTTGCCGAAGCCGAGCGGGAAAGCCTCGAAACGCCCGGTTTCGTGGTCCCGTCCGACGCAGCCGAGCTCAGTGCGTTCCTCGCGGCCGGTGCCGGCAAGCGCTCCGCAGTGGCGGTCGATCTCGTGCCAGGCCGGATCGGCGAGGACGCCGCAGCGGTGGCGATCGTCCGCGACGACTCCGCCGTCTATATCGACCTGGCCAGCCAGGACGCTGCCGCCGAAAACGTCCTGGCAGCGTGGCTGCGGGACGCCCAGGCGCCCAAGGTGATGCACGGGTTCAAGGCTGCCCTGAAGGCCCTCCACGCCCGCGGATTGGAACTGGAGGGCGTGGTGGATGACACCTCCATCTCCGGCTACCTCATCCAGCCCGACCGCCGCAGCTATGAACTCGCCGAGCTGGCGCAGCACCACCTGAACATCTCGGTGTCCACCGAGGCGGCCAAGGCAGGCCAGCTTGAGCTGGCGTTCGACGGCGACGACGCCGCCACCGCCGGCGCGCTGGTCCACGTGGCCGCCGTCGTCCAGGCCCTGAGCCGCTTCTTCGAATCAGAACTGACGGAACGCAAAGCCCAGGACCTGCTCACCACGCTGGAACTGCCCGTCAGCCGCGTCCTCGCCGATATGGAACTCGCGGGAATCGCCATCGACATGCCCCGCATGGACGAGCAACTGTCGGATCTCGCCAAGGTGATCGACAACGCCCAGGAGCTGGCGTTCGCCGCGATCGGCCACGAGGTCAACCTTGGTTCGCCGAAGCAGCTCCAGACCGTGCTGTTCGACGAACTCCAGTTGCCGAAGACCAAGAAAATCAAGTCCGGCTACACCACCGACGCCGCGTCACTCAAAAACCTGCTGGAAAAGACCGGGCACGAATTCCTGGTCCAGCTCATGGCGCACCGGGAGTCGTCGAAGCTGCGCCAGATGCTGGAGTCGCTGAAGAAGTCCGTCACGGAAGACGGCCGGATCCACAC
>NZ_JBFTZW010000059.1:0-19115 GCF_056406555.1 Arthrobacter sp. P1_B4 | reverse complement strand
GGATGACGGGTACCGGAACACGGTGGAGTTCCTGCGGGCGCGGCTGCGGATCGGCGCCGCGGAGGCCAGGCGCCGGCTCGGCCTGGCCGACACACTGCTGCCCCGGCAGGGACTCGGCGGCCGGTCCATGCCGCCCGTACACCCGGAGCTTGGAGCCGCCGTCGCGGCCGGCGAGGTCGCGTCCCGGGCCGCGACCGTCATCACGCTCGCCCTGGACCGGGTCCCGCACAGCTGCCTCCCGGAGGCCGCGGCGGCGATGGAGCACGCCCTGACCCGCACCGCGGCCGAGAACGACGGCGACTTCCTGGCCCGGGTCAGCCGCAGCTGGGCCGAGGCGCTGGACCAGGACGGCGCCGAACCCTCCGAGGAACTGCTCCGCCAGCTCCAGGGCGCCTTCCTCCGCAAACCCCGGCACGGCCTGCAGCACCTGGAAATCTTCGCCACCACGGACCAGTTCGAACACCTGATCACCGTGATGAACACCGCCACCAACCCCCGCACCGGCCCAGACACCGGCCAGGGCACCGCCACCGGCAACACGGCGCAGGCCGGACCGGGTGAGGGCGGGGCGGGCGTGAATGGGGCGGCGGCGGTGTGGGAAGCCGTCGGGCGCAGCCCTGACGTCTTTGAATCCGCTGGCGGCACGAGTGCTGCCGGCGTTGGCGCTCCCGAGGCCGTCCGGGCCGACACCGGCCCGGCGGACCAGCCCGGAACCACCGAGGGGCTCACCACGGCCGAAGAGGACGCCGCGCTGCCGTCCCTGGACCTCCGCTCCCGGCCGCAGAAGCTGCTCGACGGCCTGGTCGGCGCGTGCAAAGCAGCCCTCGCCACCGGAGGGCTGCCCGCGGCCGGCGGGCTCCGGCCGCAGATCATGGCCACCATCGATTACCGCGACCTGCTCACCCGGCTCGGACCGACTCCCGCCGAARCAGGCGCCCCTGCCAACACCGCACAGCACGGCACCGGAACCAGACASGGCACCGGGACGCTGCTGTTCACCGGCCCCGTCACCGCCGGCACCATCCGCAAAATSGCCTGCGACGCSGACATCATCCCSGTCGTCYTCGGCGGCGAGGGCCAGGTCCTGGACATCGGCCGSGCCTCCCGSGTCTTCCCGCCSCACATCCGCAAGGCCATCACGGCCCGGGACCGGGGCTGCGCCTTCCCGCAATGCACCATTCCGGCTCCCTGGTGCGAGGCCCACCACATCACCTACTGGTCCCGCGGCGGAACCACCGGAACCGGCAACGGCACCCTGCTCTGCTCCCATCACCACCACGTGATCCACAAGGAACACTGGAGCATCCAGATGCGCACCGGGACCCCCTGGTTCATCCCGCCACCCCACCTCGACCCCGCCCAGACGCCCCGCCGGAACACCTACTTCCGCCTCGAGTGACCCCGTGGCCGCCGCGTGACAGAAGCCCTGACGGCCGGGTGACCGTGGGGGTCGAACGGCACCGGCCCGGACGGCCGGGTGGGCTGGGCGGCTCGCACGTCCAGGCCAAGGTCATGGCCGCGGGGGCAACCCCGAGCCCTCAGTCCTGGCAGCCCTCAGCCCTGGGAGCCCTCGGTCTTAGGAGTTTTCCCGGGACGTGATCCCGAAGCTCGGAGACTGCAGCTCGGTGAAGTTCCCGACGCTGGCGCGCACGGTGCACTGGGGCGTGATCTGCAGGGCCGTCACGGTAAGCCCCGCGCTGTCCACCGCGAGCGCCCCGCCGCAGCCGTCGGAGAACCGTACTCCCTTCTCGCCGCCGCTCACGGCGTCGAGCATCTGCGAGGGCTTGCCCGACGCGGGACTGACGTAGAGCGGGTTCAGCTCGTCGGCGCCGCCGGCCCAGACTGGCACAAGGGTGATCTTTAGCGGGCTAGGCGTCACGACGCGCGCCGGAGTATGCACCTCCACGCCCTTCAGCCGCTGGACGGTATAGGCCGTGCCCTTGACGGCAGGGTCCTGCGTCGCGGCCGTCGTCGCCTCGGACCCAGCCCGCAGCCACGCGTCGAGGGCCTGCTGGTCCGCGGGTGACACTGACACCTTGGCGGTGACCTGGGCTGCACCTCCCGCCGGGACCTCCAACCCCGAGACCTTCCAGCCGCACTCGACGTCAATGCCGGTGATCGAGGCCTGATTCCTGCTCACCGAAGCCCCGTCCCACGTGACCGCCGGGCACGCTTCCCCGTCGGCCAGGCCCGGGATCACCTCAAGGAAATCACCGGACAACGGCGCCTTCTGCGCCGCATACGCCACAGTCAGGCGGACCTGGCCGGAGGACGGCTCATAGGAGGCCTCCCGCGAGATTGTCAGGCCGGTCGGCAGCGCCGCGTCCTGAAGTTGCTTGGACACCTGGCCTTCCGCGGTGGGCCGCATTTGCTGACCTGCAGGGGCGAGGACAACGAACCCAACGACCATCGCGACGACGAGCAGGGCTGCGGCACCGGCGAGCAGTAACGCTTTGCGAGTGCGCCAGAACGGGGTGGCGACCTGTTCCTCGAGCCGGGCCTCCGCCCGGGGCCGCACTTCGCGACGCGGGATTGGCCGGGCGATGGTGGCGCTGTCGGCCTCCCCAAGCTCGGGAGCCTTCCCGGCGTGGTCATCTTGCGAGCCTGACGCGAAGGCCGTGAGGTCCTCGTCCGTGAAGGCGCCCCGGACGACGGTGGCCGAGCGTTCGACGGCGTCGAAGTCCTCCGGGGCCTCGGTACGCGTGATCGGGCTGCTGCCGGCAAGGCGGGGTGCGAGACGCCGGAGCGTTGCCGCGGCCTCACTCGCCGTCGGGCGTTGGGCGGGGTCTTTGGACAGCAGCGAGTCGAGAACGTTCCATACCGCGTCGTCCACGGGGATCCGTGGCGGGCGCGAGGAAACATGGCGGTACGCGACGCTGAAGTCCGTCCCCGGCCCGGCGAAAGGAGTGCGCCCGGCGAGGAGCTCGTAGAGGAGGATGCCCGTTGAGTAGACATCGCCCGGCGGCCCGGACCGGCCCTGGCTGATGAGCTCGGGAGGCATGTAGTGCGGGGTGCCGATGAGACCGGTCGTCTGGCGGATCTTTTCGCCCACGACGTCCGAGATGCCGAAGTCGGAGACCCGTACGTCGCCCGCGCCGCATTCGGGCCAGGGGCGGGCGAGGAGCACGTTGTCCGGCTTAATGTCGCGATGGGTCACGCCTCGTGAGTGCGCGAAAGCCAGGGCGTCGAACACTTCGGCGGCGACGTTGAACGCGTCCAGGGGACGCAGCGGGCCCGCCTCCTTGACCGCGTCGCGCAGCGAGCCTCCCGCGACATAGTCCATGACGATGGCCAACCGCGCGCCCTCCACCACCATGTCGCGCACCGTGACGATGTGGGAGTCCTGCAGGCCAAGCAGGACGGATCGCTCGCGGACGAACCGCTCTACGAGCGAAGGATCGTCAGCGTGTTCCGGGCGCAGGACCTTGGCGGCAAAAGTCCGGCCGTCGGCCGAGGTGACGGTCCAGACCTCGCCGACGGCGCCGGAGCCCACCCGTTCGCCGAAGCGGTAGGACGCTCCCAGAGCCTGACCCGTCTGTGCGAATTGCATACCGTACTCTCCAACGCTATCGATCTGATTCCTCAAGGCACCCGCCGTCCACTCGTTCGTCGTAGGCGCCCGCCGCCGGGTTCAAACCTCGGCGCTCATCGACTGGATCAGTGCCAGTTGCCCGCCGACGCCRATATATCCACGCCCGGCAGTCAGCGCCACCGGCGCCCTGCGCGGGAGTGCGGCGCCCAGCAGTTCGCCGTCGTAATCTACATCCGGTTGCAGCAGCACGCCCAGGCGCGATTTGCGGAGCGTCTTGGTCCAGTGACTGTACAGCCCGCGGAGATCCGCGGCCCGTCCGGCCGCAATGATGCACAGCCCCGGCTGCCCGGAGGTCACAGCCCCGGCGATGGATTGATCGGCGTCCTCGAAGCGCTCTGCGTCGTCGATGAGCAGGAACACCGGGCCGCGCTCGAGTCGCAGGGAGGCCAGCAAGGCAGGCACCTCATCCGTGCCGACGGCCACGCGATCCAGATCGGAGAGGGCCAGGGGCGAGCGGCGATCGCAGATGCCCCACACCTGAGCCGGCCCGCGGGAGGTGGCCGCGCCACGCAGGGCTGCGGCCAGGGCCAGCAGCAGCGTGGACTTGCCCGAACGGGCAGGCCCGGCGACGAGCGCGTGCTCGCCCTCGTAGATCTCCAGGAACGCCGGTGAGAGGTCCGCCTCCTGTATTCCCACCGGGATGAGCCAAGGTTCGGCCTCCAGCCGGGGTTCCACGCCCAGCTCCAGCATCGTGACGTTGGCGGGCAGACGCCTGATCGCCGGGGTCTTCGCGGGAGCGTGTGCCCAGCTTTGCCGCACGCGATCCACCGCAGCCTCGACCCCGATACCGGGCGTGGCCACATGCATCTGGAGTGAGGTGCGGGGATCCACGCAGCGCCCAGGAAGCGCGGCGGGGATTTCCTTGCCCCGGACGCCGAGCGAGGAGTAGTCGTAGGCGTCCGCCAGCCGGAAGAGCCACTTCTGCAGCGTCACCTCGTTCATGGCCGAGGGCACCGCCTTGGCGCGTGTGGTGGAGACCGCGAAGGACAGTCCCAGCGCCGGGCCGTCCGCGTACGCCCGGTACAGCAAAGCCAGCAGTTGCTGCCCTTCGAAGTCCTGGAACTCGTCCCGCAGCGAGGCCAGGCCGTCCAGCAGCACCACGGCGCGGCGGTGCCTGCCAGGCTCGGCGCGGCGGCTCTCGAGCTCGGTGTGCAGGTGCCGCAGGAACCGGGCCTGCTGCTCCTTGGCGCCGGCACCGGCTCCCACATACGCCACGGTGTGCGGCAGGCGTTCCATTGCTTCGAGTTCGCGGGAACCCATGTCGAGGATCATCAGGTCCAGTTCGGCCGGATCGGCGTCCGTCGCCAGTGTCAGCGCGATCGAGGCCAGCGTGGTGCTCGTGCCGGAGCCGGCCACGCCCATGAGCATCAGGTTCCCCACGGACATGTCCCATCCCGCCGCGGACTGGCGCTGCAGCTCCGGCTCGTCGACGATGGCCACCTGGACCGTGGAGTCTCGGACGGCGCCCACCATCGGCAGCGGGGGTGCGGGATCGGTGGGAGTGTCGGACGGAGCGGCGGGACGGCCGCCGTCCGGGAGGAATCCCTCCAGCTCCACACGCTCACCCAAGGCCTCCGGCCAGACCTGCCGCGGCTGGGCGAACCCTGCCTCGGCGTTGGCTTCGACAACCGCGTCGATGAGGAGTTCGAGGTCGTTCTCGTCCACGGCCGCAGACCGTGGCGGCGCCGCCGCGGGAACGGGGACGCCGAACTGGCGGATCTCACGCACTTCCACGGCGGGGCCGGCGCCGAGCTGCGCCCGTCCGGTCACGAGGGCCGTCTGCACGGGGGTGATGTCGTCCTGGCCCAGTTTCACGAATGCGCGGCCCATCTGGGCCCGGCCGATCGCCGAGGCGGCGGGCACACCGATGACGTTATTGGAGTCGTCGCGGCTCTGCACCCGCAGGGCCACCCGAAGGTTGGTGTTCGCGAGGATGTCGTCGCTGACGACGCCCGCCGGGCGCTGCGTCGCCAGGATCATGTGCACACCCAGGGTGCGGCCCACTGCACCCACGCTGACGAGCGCTTTGAGCACGTCCGGGAAGTCCTTGGCCAGCATGGCGAACTCGTCGATCACGAGCAGCAGCCGGGGCATGGGCTCGGCCGGGTTCGTGGCCAGGTAGGCGTTCAGGTTGTCGATGCCCTCGCCGGCCTCTGCGAAGACCCTCTGGCGGCGTTCCATCTCCGCTTCCAGGGCGCGCAGGGCCCGGTCGGCGAGCTGCTCGTCCAGATTGGAGATCGTGCCGATGGTGTGCGGAAGGCGTTCGCATGCCTTGAAGGCGGCCCCGCCTTTGAAATCGACGAGGATAAAGTTCAGGCGGGTCGGATCGTTGCGTGCCGCGAGGCCGGCCACGAGCGAGCGGAGGAACTCGGACTTGCCGGAGCCGGTGGTGCCGCCCACCAGTCCGTGTGGGCCGTCCTTGACCAGGTCCAGGGTCAGGGTGCCGTTCTCCCCTGTGCCGATCGGCGTGGAGACTCCGGTGGGAGCCTGCCAGAGGCGACGGATCGTGGCCGAGTCCGGGCGATCGTAACCGAGGAGCCCGGGCAGCCGCACGAGCGGGGGCAGCGAGGCCCCGGGCACGCTCAGCTCCGGATCGTCGAAGTGCGCCACGCGCATTGCGCAGCGCAGGGCCTCCTCCTGGTCCAGTCCTGCCAGGATGACGTCCTCCACGCGGGTCAGGTTCTCCGGCTGGTCCACAGTGGCCGCTGCGTCCGCCCCGACCCTGATGATCGTGGTGCAGGAGGCCGGCAGCTGCTCCTCCGAGGTCGCGATGACGATGCCGGCCACCCGTGACGGGCTCTGCTGCGGGCTCCCATGGGCCCCGGGTACGGAGCGGCCCGCGCCGAGCAGCGCGCGTGCCGGCGCGTCCCTGCCCTCCGTGAGCACCTCGGAGTCCAGGACCACCAGCATCGCTGGTGTGGGCAACTCCTGCACCGCGTCCTTGAGCGTGCGCAGCATGGCCAGGCTCGACTCGCGGTCCGCAGACATCCACCGTTCGCCCGTGCTGCTGCCGGCCTGGCGTGTGTGCGGCAGCCATGAAGCCCACTCCCACTCGTCAGCGCGCCCGGCGTCGCAGAAGACGCCGATGGTCAGGTCGGCTGGGCCGACGTGCACCGCGGCCTGGGCCAGGAGGGATCGCGCGAGCGCCAGAGTCCCCTCCCGCGGCCCGACGATACCCACCACACCTGCGTCGGTCAGGTCCACGAGCACGGGCGCGGCCTGAAGGCGCGCGGCCGCGAGGGAGTCCTTCACCTTCTCATCCAGCCGCGATCCGGCGGTGCGGTCCACCTCGGGCTTCCAGGGGACGTCACCTGTGCCGGCGTGCAGGGCCAGGAAGTCGTCCGCGTCTGCGCGGCGCTGCCACAAGGACGTGGCGGGGAGTGCGGGGCGCCGGACTACGGTCGCGGGATCGGGGATCATCCGATGCCGTCGTGCGGTCTCCGTCGCCGCGGCTGCGCGGATCTGCCGCTCGAATCCCTGGAGCGCCCCGGCGAAGCGCTCGTCCTCTTCTTTGAGGCCCCGGGCGTGGCGGCGCTTTTGTTCGAACCACATGCCCACGGCCATGACCGGGCTGAGCATGGCGAACATCGCGAAGCGCAAGTCCCGCAGGATCAAGACCATCGCCGCCGCCATCACGAGGGGCGCGAGCACCGTGATGTAGCTGAATTTGCTGGCTGGCGGCACTTCCTTGCGGCTCGGCGGGACCAGGGGCTCGCCCGCCGGAGCCTGCCCGGGGCGGGGAGGCCGGTTGAAGGGCGCTGTCGCCGCCGGTGTGAGGTTGTGCAGGCTGCCGGGCGCCGGGGCTGGCGTCTCGTCCAGGGACCGGCGCAGGAGGAGCACCGCGCCGCCCGCCGTGATCGTGGCGGTTTCGGTGACCAGGACCCCGTCCTCCCCCACCGGCTCGCCATTGACGAGGGTGCCGTTCGTGGACCCGCCATCGAGCACCCGCAGCCCGTCCTCCTCCCGGCGCAGCCGGCAGTGGTCCCATGACGCGCTTTCGGTCGGAAGGCTCAGATCGGCGTGAGGGGACCGGCCGATGAGCATCTCTCGCCCGTGCGGAACGTCAATCACGCCACCGGTGCGCTGGCCGCCGGCGAGCGTCACGCTCCAGCCGCGCACGCGCTGCGGAATCTGCCACGGCGCCCGCGAGATGCGGCTGCCCTCCAGGAAGATCAGCTCTGAGACGGGGGTGGAACCACGCACCTCGGCCTCGTTCACGAACACCGCCTCATCGGGTGCAAGGCGCGGGCCACCGGCGGCCTCCACGAGGTCTGTCAGCGTCGTGGCAGGCGCGGCGTGAGCCACGTCGCACTCAAAGCGGCGCTCGTCCAGGTCGATCAGCACACGCACCGGGGCGCTCCTTCAGTGGTGGATGGTTCCCGCCCGCCCAGGGGCGAGCCGGGGGCGGGTGGTCAGGGGTTTGCCGGCGCCGGCACCCATACGAGCCGCGGAGCGGCCTCGTCCGGCGGGCGCAGGCCCAGATCCTGAGGGGAAGCGTAGACCGGGATTGCCTCCGCGGTCAGCGCCGCGGAGCGCGAGAAATCCAGCGCCGGCCCGGCGAGGCCGTCACCAGGACCGAAGGACATGGTGCGCAACGCCGCGCCGACCTTGGACGGCTCGCCGCTTCCAGCCGACGCGGCCGCCCGTACGAGGGCGACGACGGCGTCGTGGCTGCGTGAGTCCGCCGCCCATGCGTCGGCGGAAAACGCGGCATCGCCCGTCAGGTTCTTGACCTTCGGGTCACCGGACGCCAGGCGCACGGCGGACAGGAATGCGGACATCCCGCGCCCCTGGGCGTCCTGCTGGAGCGCCGTGGCATCGCCGCCGGCCGGGGCAACACTGACCAGCTGCCCGGAGGCGGCGCCATCGAGCTCGGACAGCGTGGAGGCGAAGGCCGGGGCAGTGGCGCCGTCCGGAATGACCACGGGGACGGACACGTCGCGGGCCTGCAAGGCCTGGACCAGCCGGGCCAGCCGCTGCGGGGTGGCGGCCGAGACAACCACGGCATCCGCGGGCTCGGCGACCCTCGTGGACCCGGCGCCTGCTGGGGCGTCCTCGGCAGGCGGGCGCAGCTGGTCCCCTGTTCGGATGGCGGCCTCCTGGGCCAGGTCCATCACCGCGTCGAAGCCATCGAGGGTCAGCGTCTGTGAGATCCCGACCGACGCAGGGACCTCGCCGCCGTCCCCGACGAGCAGCACCCTGTTTTTGCCGTTCAGCGCGGTTCGAAGGGCGGCCGCGACGGATGCGCCCGACGGCCTCGTGGTCCAGGTGGCCTGCGCGGGGTCGGATGGTTCGGCGTAGGGCAGGATCGCCGGGAGGCCGAGCTCCTCGGCGGCCTTAGCCGCGGCCCGGGCCGGCGCACCCGTGGTCGCCACGACGACACCCGATGCTCCCTGTTCGGCGAGCGCGTGGACGGCGGCGCGGGCGCCATCTTCCGTGCCGCGGTCGTTCTGGGCTACGAGGGCGACGGCGGCGCCGCCCTTGGCAAAGCGCTGTGCGGCGACGATCGCGCCCTGTGCTGCGCGGTTGTACTCGGAGCCGGGCTCGCCGGACTGGCCGAGCGTGAGAACGACGCCGATGGAGAAGTCGTTCGGCAGGCCCTCGGCTTTCAGCGCGACGGGAACCGTCGCGGCTACCGGATCGGGCCGTGAAGCCTCCTTGGGACGGCTCAGCGCCACAGTCGTCAGGGCGATCGCAGCCGCGAGTACGACAGTGATGCCCGCGACGATCAGGGTCGTGAGCCCGGTGCGGGAGCTCATGCGGTGCCGCCGATCTTCAGTGTGTACAGGGTCTGCGACGTGGCGCCGGCCGGCACCTCGAGGTGGAACGGTGGCAGTTCGTCGACAGCGGTGAGTGAAGCCTTGAACTGCGCCTGGCGCAGCAGCAGCCCCGCCACGTCCCTGGAGCGGATATTGGCATAGCCCTCAGCGTTCTGCGATGCCAGTGCCAGCTGATAGTCGGCAGTGTCGGCCTTGGCGGCGCTTGTGGCCATGGAGCCGAGCAGGCCGGATCCGTTCACCGAGCGGTCGCCCAGGTCGAGCATCACCTTGGTGAGGCTTGAGGACAGGAGGGCGCTGGCGCCCTCGACGTCACGGGTTGAGCCGGACGTGCTGGAGGCGATGTTCGCGAGCGAGGACTGCGTGCTCTTGTCCAGGGATGCGGCCAGCGCGTCGCTCTGCCCGCGCAGTTCGTCCCGCTGCTTATTCACCGTGCCCTCGGCGTCGTTCACCACCTCGTCCGAGGTGGACTTCAAACCGGAGATGGAGTGGTTGAAGGCCGTGATCACGGCGTCGGAGCCTGCATCGCCGATCTCGGCGACCCGGCGCACTTGCTCGTCCACGGTCTTGTAGACCTCGGCGGCGGTCTCGGCCGAGACCTCGCGGAGGGACTCCTTGATCTTGTCGCCGAGCCCGTCCTGCTGCTCCTTGAGCTTCGCGAGCGTCGAGCCTACCCGGCCGGAGGAGTCGATCGCCTTACCGAGCGCGGCGTCCATGGCAACTAGTTCGCGCTTGTTGCTGTTGACGTCGCCCGTGGCGGCGCCATCGAGCGCCTTCGTGGCCTTGTTGATGGCGTCCAGCTTGGCGTCGATGTCGTCGATCGCCGTCCCCAAAGTGGTGAACGCCTGGCCGATCTCCTCGTCCGGGGCGGTGGTGTCGGTGGCCGCCAGGAGCGCGTCCCAGGCGGCCGTCTGGGCCTGGATCCGATCGTCCAGCGGGTCCTTGAACCCCAGCGGCGGGCGCAGTTCCTGCGCCGGGTTTCCGCTTTCATCCGTGGGCTCGCACGGCGCGGACGTCAAGTAGGAACGCAGCCGCTCCGCCTGCTCGGCGGACAGTCGGCCCTCGCGGGGCAAGGCGCCGTCGGCCATCTTGCACAACTCGTC
Organism: Arthrobacter sp. P1_B4; assembly: GCF_056406555.1. Classification (NCBI taxonomy): domain Bacteria; kingdom Bacillati; phylum Actinomycetota; class Actinomycetes; order Micrococcales; family Micrococcaceae; genus Arthrobacter; species Arthrobacter sp. P1_B4. Next base: position 8,643 of record NZ_JBFTZW010000059.1, on the reverse strand, counting down.
GGCGAGCCGCTGCGTTTGCTGCGTCATCGAGCCGTTCAGCAGCGAGCGGTCACCCAACTCGCCCCGGGCGTTCTGCGCAGTCTTCTTGATGTCGCCCAGCTTCTGCCGCAGGCCGTCGATGCTGCCGCGGACCGCAGCGGCCGCGTCCCGGGTCGCGTCGACGGAGCCCCGGGCGGACTTGATCGCTTCTTCCACGTTTGCGAGGGCAGTCTTGTAGTCTTCGGTGGTCTCGGCGCCGTCGAGGACCGCAGCGAAATCGGCGCGAACCTTTTCCAGCGTGACGGCGGCGGCCTCCTGATCCTTGATCGCGCCCTCGACCATCTGCGGCTGCAGGTCCGCCACGAGCTCGTCGCCCTTCGTCACCAGGCCCAGCAACGCACCCGTGACGGTCACGGCAGAGCCGTAGAGGGAGCATGTCATCGAACCCTGCTCCGCGCATTCCTCCGCGGTGGGGTCCTCGGGGCCCATGGTGGCCTTGATGGCGCCCGCGACGATATCCCGGCAGCCCGCGCTTACCTTCGCGTAGGCGTCGAGCTGCGAAGCCATGGTCTGGATGCTGGAGTAGACCGTGGCCGCCTTCCCCGATTTGGGCACCTCCGCGGTGCAGCCGTCACCGTTGATGGGAGCCGTCGCGGGCACGGCCGAGGTATCGCCCAGCATCGCGTCCACGGCGGCGACGGTCAGCTTCAGCTGGGACGCAGTGGTGGACTGCGTTGACTTCGTCGCGGCCTCCAGGTCGGCGCCGAGAGTCTTCAGCTGCTCCTTCAGGTCCACCATGGTTGCGGCCAAGGCCGTGGAGTTATCGCGCAGCTCGCCCGCCGTCTTCGCACCCAGGGTCTGAGAGGTCTCCTGCAGGTTCTGCCGGACCTCGGTGATGGTGGATCCGGCCTTGGTCAGCACGGTGTTGACGTCCGAGACCAGTGAGATGGTGCGGCGTTGCAGCCCCATCTCAGAGCCCGCACCGGAGGAGAACGCGCCGGCGAGCACGCCGTCCGCGCTGAGGTCGGTGTTGAGGCCCGGCTGCACCGCCACGTCGAAAGCGGGGACCTGAAAGTCCTTGACATCAGCAACGAGGCGCAGCGTGGTGCTCGCCCCGGAACGCGGCGGGGCCAGCACGGTGGCCCACTGCACCACGGTGGCACCGTCCTCGGTGCTGCTCAGGACGCCGTTGGTGCCCGTTCCCCCGTCCGCAGAGCCGGCGGTGACGTCGTCGGCCCGTACACCGGTGAGCTTCGTTGAGGCGGCGATAGTCAGCGGGGCGCCCACGAGGGCGGTATCGGAGCGGGTTTGGCCCGCGGCATCGTACTCGATGACCCGCGGCTTGACCGTGAGGTTCTCCAGTGTCAGGTCGATCTCGACCGGCCCGGTGTGGCCTTGAAGCTCGGTGAGGTCGGAGCCGGACTTCTCTCCGGCCCGGTACTGCAGGCTCACTCGCACCGGCAGTTCGCCCACTGCCTGGGATGCGTCGTACTTCGTGTCCGCTGCGGAGGAGTCGCCGGCCGCTGACACGGAGATGGTGGTGCCTTCGATCGTCTCGACCCCGGCGGCCGGGGACATGCCCACGCGGACGCTCTGCAGGAGCTTGACCGGATTGGACACCGACTCCGGTTCGCGGGCCGGGCCGCACGACGTCGTCGCGATCAGCCCCAGGGCGGCCAGGAAGGCGCACAGCGCCCGGCCCGGCGCCATCCGGCGCCCCCGGGTGTGCTGGTGCGTGGTAGTCCGTCTGGGCATGATCGTCCCCTCTTCCGTTCATGGTGCCTTCAGCATGATACGGGGTTTAGCTCACGAATGGACTAATCGCGGTTTGCATGTGTCATGCGTATGACATGGGCGGTCATGTCCGGCCGTCCTAGTTTTTCTTTTTGTTGGATTTATTGACGTGTGTTGGTAGCGTCGGCACCGTCCGGTCGCCGGCGGTGCTGCGTCCGGCGGAGAAGCGGTTGTCTCTTGGGAGGAATTTTCTATGTCGCGTGTGTTGTCTACTGAGCAAGCGAAGGCTGCGATTGGGCAGGTGCAGTCGATCATTAACGGTGGTTTCACGGATCAGATCTCGGCGCTGGACGCGCAGGGAAGGATTTTGTCAGATCCGAATATTTGGGATGGCCCCTTGGCTGCGCAGTTCCGTGGTTCTACGTGGCCGGAGACGAAGGCTGCCTTGGATAAGGCCAAGACTGAGCTGGAACAGTTGCGGGGGCAGTTGCAGAAGATCTCGCAGGACATCTTCTCCGCTGGCGGCGGCGCCTGAGTCTGTACTTGCTGGTGTGAGGGCCGGGTAATCGCGCCACTTTGGTGAGTGGTGCGGTTACCCGGCCGATGCACGGTTTGGTGGTTTTTTTATGTTCCGGTTCTTGTTCTGTGGGGGGCTTTGGTTGTGACCGAGTTCGTTGAGATGCCGCTGTTGCCGGCTTCGGATGCATCTGATGGTGGGCGGTTCAGTTACGCCGTGGCCGGGTCGGTGAGGTCGGCGTTCGAATCGGCGGCGTCAAGGCTTGAGGAGCAGTCGGGTTCGCGGGCATCGTACGTCGCCTCAGCGAAGGAGGACTTCAAGGGGCACTTCTCTGAGGTTTTCGAGGCCAACGCTGCCACGGCGAAGAATGACGCAAACGCGTTGGTGTCGGCGTTGCGGACGGTGGCCGGATACGTCGGGCAAATGATCGACGCCGGGCATGAGGAGGACGCCCGGCGTGAGAAGAACAACGAGTGGGTCCGGCGGCATAATGACCGGAATCTGCTCGAGCAGGCCGGTGATTTCTTCTTCGGCAAGGAAGAACGGCCGGGCGGGGAACCGGGGAAGGCTCCGGTGTTTGCCCCGGCCGATGCCAGGACGGGATCGCGGAATACCCCGGCGCCCGGCGGCGGGTACGGGGGCGGGACGTCCTCGGCGCGTCCGGCTCTTCTGCGGTCTTTCGCGGCAGGGTCGCGGGGCCTGGACGACGGGTTGGCGGCCGAGCCGGCCTCGTTGCACGGGCATATGTCCTCCTTCGCGTCTGATTGCTACTGGGGTTCAATAGACGCGTCCGGAGTGATCACCGCATACCGGCGGTACTTGCAGGCGAACGAGAACGACGCGAAGTGGGCGGTAACGGTCGCGGACGCGTTTGCGGCCGCCGGCGGCGAGGGAAACATCTCGACTCTCTCGGATGCAGCCGTGAATGAGGCGTTGGCAGCGGCCGGCGTGAGCGCCAACCGGTCCGGGTTGGTCATCGATCCGCCGACGGCGGCGGGCGCGATGCCCACCAGCGGGTACGCGAATGATCCCGTGAACACTTCGACAGGAAACTTCATCGAGCCGGAGTTGGATCTGGGGTTCGCGGGGGTTTCCTCGAATCTGTTCTTGTCCCGGATGTACAACTCGCTGGCGTCCGGTTTGGAGATGCCCGGGGTGTTCGGTCCGGGCTGGGCCTCGGTTCTGGATCAGTACCTCACGGTCTCGGATGAGGGGTGCCGGTGGGTGATGGCCGACGGCCGCGCCGTGGACTTCCCCCGGGAGGGCACCGGCTGGGGCAGGGGTGTGGGAGAGAATTACTGGCTGACCCGCGAACCCGCCACCACGGCTGTCCTCACGGAGTTGGGCTCCCTGCCTGAGGGTACGGTCGAGCTCCTCGTGGTCCGGGACAACCAGGGCGCATGGTGGGCTTACAGCCCGACCGGCGTGTGGCTCGGTGCCGGGTCCGGGCCTGGCCGGACGGTGTCCGTTCTTCGGGAAAGACCAGCCGACGGCGGTATTAGCGGACTGGTGACCCGGCTGGCGCATGCGCGGGGCCGTTTCCTCGACGTCGAGTACGTGGACGGGCTTGTTGCCGTGGTGCGGGCCTCGGACGGGCGCCGGGTGGAGTACGAGTACGACGCCGGTGGCAGGCTGACGCGCGTGGCAACCGAACTCGGGGCGCGCACCTACCGGTGGAATGAGCAGGGCCTGATCGAAGCTGTGGTCTCGGCTGCGGGCGTTCTCGAGGCAGAGAACACCTACGACGAACACGGCAGGGTTGTCCTGCAGACCTCCCAGCATGGGCGCCGGACCAGGTTCGCGTATCTGCCCGGCCGCGTCACGGTCGTTTCGGATGAGGACGGCACCCGGTCCAATTCGTGGATCGCCGACGCGAAGGGCCGCCTGGTCGGCGTGCTCGATTCCCATGACCAGCGGCAGTCCATGGCCTACGACGGCCACGGAAATCTGGTGTCGTTCACGGAGCGCGACGGAACCGTCACGGTGCACGCCTACGACGGGCGGGGCCGGAAAATCCGGACCGTGACCCCGGAAGGCGCGGACCTCACCTACGGCTGGGATGAGCAGGACCGCATCACCACGCTGGTGACGGAGTCCGGGTCGGTCGTCTCGTATGAGTATGCCGATGAGGTTTCGCGGGACCCCTCGGTGATCGTGGACCCGCTGGGCGGGCGCACCGAGCTTCAGTGGCGGAACGGGCAACTGGCCCAAGTAGTGGACCCGGCCGGAGTGACGGTCGGCTTTGAGTACGACGGGTTCGGGGACCTGGTTTCGACCCGAAATGCAGTGGGGGACGTCGCGAGGATCGTCCGTGACCATGCAGGCCGCCCGGTTGCGGCGCTCAGCCCGTCCGGGGCTGAAACCCGATTCAGCTATGACGGTGCGGGCCTGCTGGTGCGGCGTGAGGACCCGGACGGCGCCGTCTGGGCCTTCGAGCACGATTCGGCAGGGCGGACGACGGCGTTCGTCGCCCCGGACGGCGGGCGGACCGAACTCGAATACGCCGTCAACGGTGAACTGGTCCGGACGATCGATCCGTTGGGCCGGGCCATTGAGCGGGTCTTCGATGAGCTCGGCAACGTCACCGGCGCGGTGCTGCCGGACGGCGCCCGGTGGGGCTTTGTCCATGACACACTTTCCCGGCTGGTCGGGATCACGGACCCCGCCGGTCACGGCTGGGGGCGGGAGTACGACAAGGTCGGCGCCCTGACCGCCGTCGTCGACCCGACCGGGGTCCGCACAGACGCGACCGCAGATCGCAAGGCCGGCACGGCCACCCTGACGGACGCGTTCGCGTCCTCAACTTTCAGCTTCGATGAGTACGGGCGCCCCACGCAGGTCCAGGGTGCGGACGGCTCCGCGGAGCTCGTCTCCTATGACGCGGCGGGCAACCCGGTGGAGCTCGTCGACGGCGAAGGCGGCCTGACGGTCCTGGCCCGGGACGTGGCCGGGAAGATCACGTCGATCACCTCCCCCACCGGTGCCGTCACCCGGTACGAGTACGACGGGTGCGGGCGGCCCTGGAAAACCACGGACCCGCTCGGCGCGGTCACGGAACTGGCCTACGACGCCGATCAGCGTGTCACCGCCCGGACGCTGCCCACGGGCGAGGTCGAGACCTTCGAGTACGACCCGTGCGGGCGGCTCCTGTCCCGCCGCGCCCCCGGCCAGGGCGTTTCCCGGTACGGCTACGACAAGACCGGGCGGCTGACCTTCTCCCAAGACACTTGGTATGGCACCCGCCGGTTCAAATACAACACCCCCGGGGAACTGACTGAGACCGTCAACGGCGTGGGCGGCCGGACCCGGTTCGAGTACGACATCCGCGGGCGCCTGGTCCGCATCACCGATCCCCTGGGCGGGGTGACTACCCGGACCTACACGGCTACGGACCAGGTCGATTCCGTGACCGATCCGCTCGGGCGGGTGACCACGGCCACCTACGATCCTGCGGGGCGGCAACTGTCCCAGACCGATCCTGACGGGCACACCACCACTTGGACTTACGATTCGGCCGGCCGGGAATCCTCCACCTCGTTCGACGGGAAACTCCTGGCCGCCGTCGAACGCGACCTGATCCGCCGCCGCGTGATCATTACCGATTACACGGGCGCCGACGGGCTGGCGGTGGAGCACGAGCTGGCGTATGACCGGCGCGGGCAGCTGACCTCCCGCACCCGCGACGGCCGCGGAATGTCGTGGGAGTACGACGCCGACGGGAACCGCACCGGATTCACCGACGCGCACGGCACCACCACCACCTACGTCCGGAATGCCGCGGGCCGGGTGACCGCCGTCAGGAACCCCCGGCTCGGGGAGGCCGTGTTCACCCACGACGCCTCGGGGCGTATCACCTCCGCCACCGCCGGGGACCTCGTCCAGGAATGGGCCTACCGCTACGGCAGCCTGTCCGAGCACAGCCGCACCGACCGCAACGATCTTCTCTCGGCCGATGCCACACTGATCGGCCGGGACGGGGACGGCCGGATCACGGCCCTGACCCGCGCCGGTGCCGTGACCCGCTACGGCTACGACGGGGCCGGGCAGATGGTCTCGGCCGCCACCACCAGGAGCGGGGACCCGGAGGATTCCGCGCCGGCTTCCGTCTCGGAGTGGGTATACGACGCCGGCGGGCGCCCGATCCGCGAATCCACCCCGGCCGGCTCCCGGACCTACGAGTACGACGCCGCGGGGCAACTCCTTGCCGTCACGGACGCGGACGGGTCCCGGACGGAGTACGTCCACGACGGGCTGGGGCGCCGAACCCGGCTGATACTTCCGGACGGGTCCTGGACCGAGTACGCATGGGGCCAGACCGGCCACCTGAAGAGCGCGGCCGACCGCACCCCCGACGGCATGGAAACCTCCCGGCATGAGCTGTGGGTGGACGCACTCGGCGAACTCGCTGCCATCGATGGTGTGGAGCTGTGGTGGGACACCGCCAACCCCATCCCCGCCCTGGCCGGCTTTGACGGTGAACAGGTCCTTTCGCTGCCTGGTGGTGTCACCGGGATCGGCGAGGCCTGGACGGCGCCGGGCTGGCGCGCAGCCCGCCCCACCGACCAGACCGATCCCTGGGCAGTCATCGGCGCGCCGTCTATCCCGGACCCGGGTCCGGGCGGCACGCCCGGTGCTGGGGCCGCCGGCTGGGGAGCTGTGCCGGGGCTTGCCGGTGAGCTGCCCGCCGGGATCACCCTGACCGGCAACGGCGGCCTGGACATCGCGGGCCTGGAATGGCTCGGTGCCAGGGCGTATGACCCGGCCACCCGTGGCTTCCTCTCCACCGACCCCCTTTCCCCCGTCCTCGGCGCGGGCTGGGACGGAAACCCCTACGCCTACGCCGGCAACAACCCTCTGAACACCACAGACCCCACCGGGCTGCGTCCGCTGACGGATGACGAGCTGAAGGCCTACGATGGCTCCAGCCGGGGAGCGTTCGCCGCGGCCGGGAACTGGGTCAAAGACAACTGGGAATACGTCGTCGGCGGCCTGGCCGTTGTGGGCGGGGCGGTGTTGATGTTCGTCCCCGGCGGCCAGGTCGCAGGCTTGGGGCTGATGAGCTTCGGCGCCGACGTCGTGATCCAGAAAGCAACCACCGGGGAAGTCAACTGGGGCCAGGCCGCGATCTCCGGTGGCCTTGGAATGGTAGGCGGCGGTGTGGGAATGATGGCGGGCAAGCTCGTCAACAACCCCGTGGTGCGCATGGCCGTGGAAAATGGCGTTGACGGGGCGATCAGCGGGGCAGGCGGCTACCTCACCGGGCCAGGGCCCCACACTCCGACGGGGTTCATACGGGCTACCGCAATTAGCACTGGGACCGGAGCCCTACCCATCGGTGGTCGCGCGGGTAAAGTCGATGTCCCACCCTCGGCGACCACCAAACTCGGAGACCTGCCACCGACGCTGGAAGGAATGCGTGGTAATCCAGCCGCGAACTTTACAGACGGAGCCTACAAATCTAGATACCTTAGCGAAGATACAATTTTGTACAGGGGCGGAGAAGCCGGAAATCCGTGGGGTCGCTGGTGGTCCGAGGACGCACCGATCAGTGTCGAGCAAGTTAGAAATGACAAAGCGGTGTTGCCTGAGTGGCCTGGCGGCGGCAAGAGCCCCATCGATAGCGCTTTCATGGCTAGGTTCCCAGCCGGAACTGCTGTGCACGAAGGGATGACCGCACCGCAGACCGGGTTGGATGGCACGATTTATCCAGGCGGAACTCCCCAAGTCTATATTCCAGACGCAAGGACCGCGGGAGAAATTCTCAAAGAATGGAAATTGGATTAAACATGGGCACTGATATAGATACTCTGACACTCGATATGCTCAGGTTTGCGAGTCTGCTGAGAATTATGGAGCTCGCCAAACTAGCTCAGAATTACGAAGATCTCGCGGTAAAACTTCGCGCTGATTCGTCAACTAAGGCTGTGGACGAGGCGCGAGAGTGGGTCTTTGGGAGCTTTGGGCAGGGCAGCGGCAGCCTCAGCGACCGATACGTTTACAAGAACGGATCAGTCGATGATGTTCTCAACGCTGAATACGAAGAACTTCTTCAAAAGCTCACCGATTTTGCTAATGGCAGTTAGAAACTGCTCGGGAAAAATGTGCTTACCGATGCTGGATCTGAAATTCGACTAGCTCCTCCAATCTGGTCCTCCCGCGTCGTGCAGTAGAAGCCTTCGCTCGTCAGCCCGCGACACACTTCGTCCCGCACCGGATCCGCAACATGCAGCCTCCGAGCACCATAGCGCGTGTGGGGCGCCGCCTTTGGAGGTGGCACCGTCGGCTTCGGTGGCGACCAACTGCAAAGCGGACTCGGATGGTGGGCAAAACAGGCCAAGAAAGGGTTGGCTGTTGTGGGAAGGAAAGCTGAGCATCCGGTACGGAATGCTCTGATCCTTAGTGGCGTGCTCTTG